>NZ_CP047588.1:307174-614349 GCF_011035165.1 Buchnera aphidicola (Uroleucon sonchi)
TAATATTTATTGTAAATTATTATGAGTAAATCTGATAGATTTTTTGATCAACAACATATTTGGCATCCCTATGCTTCAATGACTAATCCTATTCCTTGCTATACTGTAACTTCTGCTAAAGGAGTGTATTTAAAATTAAAAAATGGAAAAAATATTATAGATGGAATGTCTTCATGGTGGTCAGTAATACATGGTTACAATCATCCTCTTTTAAATAAAGCTTTAAAAAAACAAATAAAAAAAATGTCACATGTCATGTTTGGTGGAATTACACATCCTGCAGCAATTGCATTATGTCGAAAACTTATATCTTTAACACCTAAAAAATTAGATTGCGTGTTTTTATCTGATTCTGGTTCAGTTGCGATTGAAATCGCGCTAAAAATGTCAATACAATATTGGCAATCGTTAGGTCAAAAAAGAAAACTATTTTTAACTATTCGCAATGGTTATCATGGTGATACTTTTGCAGCAATGTCTATATCTGATCCAAAAAATTCTTTTCATAAAATATATCACAATTTACTGCCAAAAAATTTATTTGCTGATGCGCCCGTTTCTTCTTTTCATGATCACTGGAATAATAGTGATATTATATCTTTTCAAAAAATAATAGAAAAAAATTCTCATAAAATAGCAGGAGTAATATTAGAACCTATTGTTCAAGGTGTAGGTGGGATGAATTTTTATCATCCAACTTATTTAAAAAAAATTCAAAATTTATGTCAGTATTATTCGATTCCATTAATTTTTGATGAAATTGCTACAGGGTTTGGTAGAACGGGTAAAATGTTTGCCTTTGAATATGCTAATGTTATACCGGATATATTATGTTTAGGAAAATCAATCACTGGAGGTACAATAACTTTAGCTGCTACTTTGACGTCACGAAAAATTGCAGATATTATTAGTGAATGCGAAACTAAGTGCTTCATGCATGGTCCGACTTACATGGGAAATCCATTAGCATGTGCGGTCGCTAATGCCAATATAAAAATATTAAATACAAATCAATGGAAAATACAAGTATCTAATATTGAAAAACAACTCCTGAAAACATTATCACCATTAATCAATCATCCATATGTAATTAATGTACGTATATTAGGAGCTATTGGGGTTATTGAATGCTCACGACTAATTAATATGTTTTTAATACAGAAATTTTTTGTTAATAATGGTGTTTGGATTAGACCATTTAAAAAATTAATTTATATTTTACCACCTTATATTATCAGTATGAATGAATTAAATAAGTTAACTAATGTTATTCTAAAAGCATTCGATCATAATTCTTTATTTTTATAAATTTTATTTTAATCTAATTGATGTATCAGAATCCATATAGGTCTATTGCCTGTATGATATATATTAACTTTTTTTAATTCACCAGTCTTTTGAATAATATTATATATAATAAATGTATTTGATTTTTCTCCTGCAACTATTAAATATTGATCTTTAGAATCAATACAAAATGATCTAGGTTGATCTACTGTTTTATAGCTTTTAAAAAAAATAATTTTATTATTATTAGGATTGATATAAAATAGTGAAATTATATTCAATAAACGATCAGTTGCATATAAAAAACGTCCACATGATGTGATATGAATATCGGCAGACCAATAATTTTGTAATACTGTTTTATTCGTAATATGAACATTTTGTATATTTTTTACTTGTATACTATTATTTTTATAATATATTTTCCAAACATCTATTGTACCACTTAATTCATTAATAATATAAATAATATTTTGATTAGGATGAAACGTAATATGACGAGGTCCTGATTGTTTTAGAGTGTAAAATATTTTCTGTTCAGTGTCTTTTAATATTCCACAATCTGTTAAATAATATAAATAAATACAGTCTTCTTTAAGAGCTGTAATACATAGTATATTATATTTATAATTTATTTTTGCAGCATGACAACCCTTTATATCACAAATAATTTGTATAGGATTTTGAGGAATTCCATCTATATCTAAAGGAGATACAATAAGAGAATTAGAATGATAAGAGCTGCAAAATAGAAATTTTTTATTTTGATCAAAAGAAAAAAAATTTGCTTTTGCTGGAAAAGCAATTTTGCTTGCTTGCGTTAGCAATCCGTTTAAATCTATTTTATAAGTAATAATTTCATTGTTAGATAATCCAGCATATAATAATTTTTTATTTTGAATAATATTTATAGGTTGAACTTCGCTATATGTTTCTACTTTTTGTATTAAATTCATATCACCATTATCATATAAACTCCATACTTCTATTTTTTTACTATCTGAATTAGCAATATAAACTACTCTTTTCATATAATTCCTTTGATATTTTAATAATAAAACAATACTTAAAATTTTATTATATAAATGAATATAATATTACATTACGTTGACATATTATTACATAAATTTTTTAATGTATTTAAAATCCAATTAAGACGCAAATCATCATTATCAAAATTAATAACAAATTGAATTTTTGTTTCATTAATCATTTTCCAAATTCTAGGTTCTTTTTGAAATATTTTTAGTAAATATTTAATATTTAGCGAATTATCATTATGAAATTTTATTAATCCTATCTTATTATTAGACTTTATATATTTAACACCTATTTGATTCGATATTAATCGAATTTTCGCAATTAAAATTAAATTTTTAGAAAAATTAGGTAGCTGTCCGAATTGTTTAATTAAGTCAGCTTGTATTTCTTCTATTTGTATTTCTTTTTTAGCATTAGCAAGTTTTTTATAAAAATATAATCTTGTATTAACATCTACAATATAATCATCAGGTAATAAAGAAGATACACATAATTGAGTTTCTAATGATTTTTCTAATGTCTGATTAGAAGATAAAATTTTTCCTTGTTTTAGTAAATTTACTGCATTATTTAATAATTCTATATATAAAGAAAAACCTATTTTTTTTATATGACCACTTTGTTCTTGACCTAAAATTTCACCTACCCCTCTAATTTCAAGGTCTTGATTAGATAAAGAAAAACCACCACCAAAATTATCTACTGAAGAAATTGCGTCTAATCTTTTTTTTGCATCTGATGTGATAGTTTTAAAATTATTTACTAAAAATAAAGCATATGCTTGATGACTTGATCTACCAACACGTCCACGTAGTTGATGTAATTGAGATAATCCAAAATGATCTGAATTTTCAATAATAATTGTATTTGCTTGAGGTATATCAACGCCGCTTTCAATAATTGTAGTACATACTAAAACATGAAATTTATTATTATAAAATTCATTCATAACTTTTTTTAACTCAATATTATTCATTTGACCATGACCTATTTTAATGCTTGCTTCAGGAATTAATATTGATAGTTTTTTAGCAATGTTGATAATATTTTGGACTTTATTATATATATAATAGATTTGCCCCCCTCTTGCAATTTCACGTAATATTGTTTTTCTAATCAATAAAGGATTATACTCTTGAATAAAAGTTTTAATAGCAAGTCTTGTAGATGGAGGGCTAGAAATAATAGATAAATCTTTGATACCAGTGATAGCCATGTTTAAAGTACGGGGTATTGGTGTAGCTGTCAAAGTGAGAATATCAACATGAGAGTACATTTTTTTAATAATTTCTTTATGATTCACTCCAAATCTATGTTCTTCGTCAATAATTAATAATCCTAGATTGAACCATTGTATCTGTTTAAATAAAAGTTTATGAGTTCCTATTAAAATATTAATTTTTCCATTTTGAGATTCTTTAAAAATTATATTTTGTTCTTGTAATGTTTGAAATCTAGATAATATATTAATTATAAAAGAATAATTACGAAATCTATTTTTAAAATTTCTATAATGTTGTTGTGCTAATAAAGTAGTTGGCACCAAAACAACAACTTGTTTATGATTTAAAACAGATATAAACGATGCGCGCATTGCAATTTCTGTTTTACCAAAACCAACATCACCACAAATTAAACGATCCATAGGGATAGATTTTGACATATCTTGTATTACGGATTGCATTACTTCATATTGATCTTTTGTTATTTTAAATAAACAATCATTACAAAAATCTTGATATAATTTTACATCTATTCTAAAAGGATAACCTTTTTCTACGATTCTTTTTGCATAAATTTTTAATAAATACGCTGCATGATCATAAATAATATTATTAATTTTATTTTTTTCTTTATACCATTCTTCACCTCCTAATTTATGAAGAGGAGCATGTTCTATTGGGGACTCATTATAAGGTAATACAAGATGTAAAGATGATACTGGAACATATAATTTATCCCCTTCTGCATAAGAAATAATTAAATATTCTGATTTTATATTAGCTGTTGTAATTGTAGTTAAACCTTGATATCGACCAATTCCATGTTCAATATGTATAATAGGATGATTTAAAATTAATTGAGATAAATTTACTGTTTGAAAAAGATTAATATTTTTTTTAATATCAGCATATTTATAATTATAAATTAATCCTGGCAATAAATCTTGCATACAAATAAATAAAATATTATTTTTTTTATCTAAAAAACTCTTTTGAATATTATCTATCATATAGAAATAATTAATATTTTTATTTATATTAAGAATATTTTTAATATATTTTGGATGTATATTATATTTTTTTAAAAATTTTAAAATATTGTTTAAATGTTCATTTTCAATTAAAGAAAAAATTATTTTTCCTGAAAAAGAAGAGTGATGAGACAGTAGTTTATTCAAATTATTTGAATAATTTATATTATTTAATAAATTTAATATTTTTTTATCTTTAAAATTAATATTATTTTTATTTTTTAATTCTTTTTTTTCTGTCATTTTCATAAAATATGATTGTTTGAAAAATAATTATTAATTTTTAATAAATTATTTAATTGTTAATAAATTTTAATACATATTAAATTAAAATAATATTTTATATATCTTATTTAATATATAATTATTAGCATGAATTTTAATTTTTTTTTAACATAATTTAAAATATATTTTTTAAAAAAATTATTATTAAATAATATTAGTTTTAAATATATTAAATAATAATATTTAATAATAGTAAAATAATTAAAATCGCATTATTAATATTTAAATATGAAATTATTTTAAATAAAATAATAGTTAATCAAATATATATCATTAACATTATATTTTAGAATATATAAATATGTTTTAAAATTTTATTTTTTTACAGTATAAATATTTATTGTGTAATAATTAGTAATATGATTGAAAATCAAACAATATAATTTTTTATTAATTTTAATATATAAATATATATAAGATCAAAAATGTTATTTATATTAAATAAAAATTTAACAAATAAAAATTATTAATTTAAAGATTGAATTGAAATGTATACACCTATATATCTTTTTATTGCTATACGTTATTTATGGAATATGCATTTAACTAATTTTAAAAAAATTTTTATGATTTTATCCATTACTAGTATTATGATTAGTACAGTTGCAATTATTGTTACAATATCTATGATTAATGGATCTGAGCATGATTTTAAAAAAAATATTATGTCTTTTGTTCCTCATTTAATTATTACTAATCATGATCAATATGTTAGAATATCAGATTTTCCTAAAAAAATTTTACAAATCAATAACGTTGAAACAGTTTCTAATTTGATTAGTAAAGAAGTTATTGCACAAAGTAAAAATAATATTTCTATGGCAGAAATTATTGGTATTGATGCAACAAATAATTATAATATAAAAAATTACAATCAAAAAAATATTCTAAAAATACTAAAATCAGGACAATATAATATAATTATTGGAGCTCAATTAGCGAAAAAACTGAATGTATGTATTGGTGATACAATTAATTTAATTTTATTATCTGACAAAAAAAATAATTTTTCAGGAAAAATTTTTAATCAACATATATTTAAAATAATTAATATTTTTTCTACAAATAATGAAATTGATTATTATCAAATAATTATGAATAAACAAGATAGTTTAAATTTTTTAGATTATTCTAAGAATTATATTAGCGGTTGGAGAATATGGTTGTATGATCCATTGCATTTAAATTTAAACACATTTAAAAAAATTACAAATCAATTCATATTATTAGATTGGAAATTACAAAAAGGTGAATTATTTAAAGCAATGAAAATTGAAAAATATATTATGTTTTTTTTGTTTTTTTTAATATTAATTATATCGATTTTAAATATTTTCATTAATTTAACTACATATATAGCAGAAAATCAATGTGTTATTGCTATTTTACAGACACAAGGATTATCTAACTGGAAAATTATGTTAACATTCATTATATTTGGTTCAAGTAATGTTATTATTGGCAGTACTTTAGGAACAATTATTGCAATGGCATTAATAATACAAAGTAATTTTTTGAAATATTGTATTAATTATTTCGTTCATGAAAGTAATATATCATTAATTTTCGTACCCTATCAAATTTTATTAATTAATATCGCATCTATATTATTTGCTATTTTTGCAACATTATACCCTTCTTGGAGGGCTATTCAATCAAAACCTGCTCAAGTATTAAATAATGAATAATATTATTATAGAATGTACACAATTAAGCAAGTCTTATAAAGATGGAGATATCAATTATGATATTTTAAGAAATATATCATTTCAATTAAAAAAAGGAGATATAGCAGGAATTATTGGTGAATCTGGTTCAGGAAAAACTACTTTTTTACATGTATTGTCGAGTTTAGATTCGCCAACTTCTGGAAGAGTCTCATTTAATGGCAAATCATTTGATTCTATGACATCTAATGAAATTTCACAATTTAGAAATAAAAAATTAGGTTTTATTTATCAATTTCATCATTTAATGTTAGATTTTAGTGTATTAGAAAACGTTGCTATGCCACTGTTAATTAATAATAAAAATATTAAAAAATCTAAAGAAATAGCATATAATATGCTCCAAAAGGTTAAATTAGAAAATAAAATAAAAAAATATCCATCTGAAATTTCTGGAGGTGAAAGACAACGTGTTGCTATTGCAAGAGCTTTTGTAAATAAACCAGATTTAATAATAGCAGATGAACCAACTGGAAATTTAGATAAATATCATATTGATGTAATTTTAAATCTCATATGCGAATTTAATGTTAAATTTAACACTTCTTTTATTATTGTTACACATGACTATAATGTAATAAAAAAAATTCCTTTTTTATTTCATATGAAAAATGGAAAATTATTCAACCATGAAAATTAAAAAGGGGGGATTAATTTGATAAATTATTTGCCTTTTTTAATTGCAAAAATAATGTATTTTAAAGAAAAAAAAAATTATACAATATTTTTTATTACTATTTTATCTAGAATAGGTATATGTATTAGTGTATTTGCACTAATTATGAGTTTTAGCGCATTAAATGGTTTCCAAAAATTACTTAATCAAACAATCTTATCAACTATACCTCATGCCATTATAAAACTAACCAATCAATCTAGTTTAAATTGGCAAGATATAATAAGAAAATTAAATGCAATCCCAGAAATTTCTTATTCTGAACCATATGTTTTAACTAGCGGATTACTTACTGTCCATAAAAAAATTAAAACAATTGAAATTAAAAGTTTTAGTCATATGAAATATTTAAAAAAAAGTTTTGTTTTTTCAGAAAAGAATAATATTTTTTTTAAAAAAAAAACATAAATGAAATTGTTATTTCATCTTATTTATCAAATAAGCTATCAATTCGAATTGGAGATTCAATTCATTTAATATTTTTAAATAACGAGAATTATAACTTTAATATTAAAAATTTTTCTTTTAAAGTTATCAAAATATTTAAATCTAATGGAATATTAGATTCGAACATTGTATATATTCCTTTTAATTTTTTTGAAAAATTTTTTAAAATCAATAATAAAATTGATAGTATTGAATTACATATACATGATCCATTCAATGTAAATATGATTATTCAAAAAATTATAACACAAATACGCACTCCTCTACTTGTATATACCTGGATCAATAATTATCAATCTATATATCATGATATTCGTAAAATTAAAACAATTGTTTATATCATTCTTTCATTACTAGTGATAATTTCTTGTTTTAGTGTTGCATCAATTTCTTTAATGACTATATCTAAAAAAATACAAGATATTGCTATTTTACGTAGTATGGGTGCTAGTAAATCAACTATTCAACTAATTTTTTTATGTTACGGTTTACGTTCTATTTTTATAGGAATGTTGATAGGTTTATTATTAGGAATAACAGTTATTTTAAATAGCAAAAAAATAATGTTGTTTTTAGAAAAAAATTTTCCAGAAAATATTTTGTTAAATAATATTTATTACAATCATTTCTTGCTTTTAGAAATAAATTTATTAGATATAATTATTATTTTTAGTAGTATTATAATCATAGGTATTTCAACAAATTGGTATCCAGCATATTATGCTTCAAAAATTAATCCTAGTAAAATACTAAAAAAATATTAATTATGTATATTATACAAGACAATTTTTTTAAAATGGTGAAAATATGACTATTAAAGTAGGAATTAATGGATTCGGTCGTATTGGACGTGTATTGTTTCGGCTTGCTCAAAAACGTGTAGGTATTGAAATCGTAGCTATTAACGATTTATTAAACCCAGAATATATTGCTTATCTTTTGAAATATGATTCAACACATGGTGTGTTTAAAAAAAATATTCATATATTAAATAATAATATTGTTATTAATAATAAAAATATTCGTATTACAGCAATTAAAGATCCGACGCAATTAATGTGGAATGATGTAGATGTTGATGTCGTAATTGAATCTACAGGTCTGTTTTTAACCCAAGAACAAGCTTATAAGCACATTTTATCTGGAGCAAAAAAAGTCATTATTACAGGGCCATCAAAAGACGATACACCAATGTTTGTACGAGGAGCTAATTTTGATCAATATAAAGGAGAAAAAATTGTATCTAATGCTTCTTGTACAACTAATTGTTTGGCTCCTTTATCTAAAGTTATTAATGATGAATTAGAGATTATTGAAGGATTAATGACAACAGTGCATGCTAGTACAGCTACACAAAAAATTGTTGATGGTGCTTCTTTGAAAGATTGGAGAGGAGGTAGAGGAGCATTGCAAAATATCATTCCTTCTTCTACAGGAGCAGCAGTGGCTGTCGGTAAAGTTTTGCCACAACTAAATGGTAAATTAACCGGTATAGCTTTTCGTGTACCAGTATCCAATGTATCTGTAGTAGATTTAACAGTGCGTTATAAAAAATCTGCTACATATTATGAAATATGTGACATCATTAAAAAATCTTCTCAAGAAGAAATGAAAGGAATTTTAGGATATACTGAAGATGAAGTAGTTTCTAGCGATTTTAATGGTCAAGAATTAACATCTATTTTTGATGCAAAAGCAAGTTTATCTTTAAATAATAATTTTGCTAAATTAATTTCTTGGTATGATAATGAAACTGGTTATTCCAGTAAAGTACTAGATTTAGTGTATTTAATATCTGGAATGAAAGTATAATTATGCTTATTTTTTAAAAGAATATATTATTTTAAAGTTTAACATGCAGTATTAAGATTTAACTTAATACTGCATAAAAATTTTTTAAAATATTTATATTATTAATAGTAAATATTACACACGAATTCAAGATAACTTAATTAAATAATATAACTTTATTTAAAAAATATTAGTTTATATAATGTAATGAATGTATATAAATAATTAATTTTAAAAATATTATTTAAAAATCAAAATTTTATTTAAATTAATTTAAGAAAAATGAGGGAGAATTAATTTTAACCATTCTTTAATTCTAACTTTAGTTTGTTCTGGCTGTCGATCTTCGTCTAAAATTAATCCAACAAAATACTCTTTATTCAACAAAGCTTTAGATTGTTCAAAACAATATCCCTGTGTAGGCCATTTACCAATTATTTTTCCATGATTCTTCTTTATAATTTTATAAATTAAACTTATAGCATCACAAAAATATTCACTATAATCTTCTTGATCACCACATCCAAATAGCGCAACTGTTTTATTTGAAAAGTTAATTTTTTTTAAAATTGGTAAAAAATCATCCCAATCACATTGAGCTTCTCCATAATACCAAGTAGGAATACCTAGTATTAAAAATGTAAATTTTTCAATATCTTGTTTTGAAGATTCATTAATATCATGTAATATAGCAATATCATTACCTATATATTTTTGAATTAATTTAGCTATTTTTTCTGTGTTTCCAGTATCGCTTCCAAAGAAAATACCTATTTTTTTCATTATAATATCCTGTAATAAAATATATTTTTAAAATATATAGTCTATTCGTAAAGCTTTTATAATAAAAAATTATATGCATGAAATAATTTTAATTTAAAAATAATTAGTAGAATAAATAATATTTATATTATCAAAAAATTAATATTAAAATGCATATAAATAATTAATCTTAATCATAAATATTCGTTGAATATATTATAAATTAAAACAATAAATTGTTACTCGATTTTTTTCTATTTTCTCTATATGATATTTATTAAATTGTGAATGATCGACCGATGTTATTATCTTACAGTAATAATAAACTTAATTGTATAATTGAAAATTTAAATTTCAAATAATTAAAATTTTAAAAAACAATTTTTTATATTTTTTTAAAAATATAAAATTTTTTAAAAAAATAATAAATATTTAACATATATAAACTTTATGAAAAAAAATTTAATGTGGTTTCGTAATGATCTGCGTGTACACGATAATATAGCTTTATATGAGGCTTGCAAATCTAATGAAGACCAAGTGTTAAGTTTATTTATAGCCACTCCTGATCAATGGAATAATCACAATATGTCTGATCAAAAAAGATCTTTCATATATTGTCATTTAGAATCGTTAAAAAGAGAATTATTTCAATTAAATATTATTTTACATTATTATGAATCTACTGATTTTTTAAATTCAGTAAAATATTTGATATATTTCTGTCAATATCATAAAATTAATAATTTGTTTTATAATTATGAATATGCAATTAATGAGCGTAAACGAGATTGTTTAGCAAAAAAAAAACTTTCTCAAAAAGGATTCATTGTAAAAGGTTTTCATGATCAACTGTTAGTTTCAAATAATATTATCAAAAATAAAAATAATAACACATATAAAATATTTTCTTATTTTAAGAAAAAAATTATTAAAACTTTATATCAAAATAAACAAATTAATTTACTAATTCCATCTCAACGAATAGTCAAAAAAAATATTTTTTTTCATTCTTTACCTTCAAAAAATTTAATTATAAATTTTAATAAAAATATTTTTCCTATCGGAGAAACAAAAGCAATTGATCGTTTAAAAAATTTTTGCGCTTATCAAGTAAATCAATACGCTTTAAAAAAACAATTATCTTTTATAGATAATACTAGTATGTTATCTCCATATTTATCTTCTGGAATAATATCATCGCGACATTGTTTAAGTATGTTACAACAAATGCAAAATAAAGAATCATTTGGAAATATTCTTCATTCTGCTTGGTTTAACCAAATATTATGGCGTGAATTTTATTATCATTTATTAATTGGTTATCCTAAAATTAGTAAATCTCAAGCATTAATACAATGGGAAAAAAAAATTGATTGGATAGATAACATAAAATATTTTAATGCTTGGAAAGAAGGTAATACAGGTTTTCCTATTGTAGATGCAGGTATGAGACAACTAAACGAATTAGGTTGGATGCATAATAGATTAAGAATGATTACAGCTAGTTTTTTAGTAAAAAATCTTTTAATTGATTGGAGACAAGGAGAAAAATATTTTATGTCTCATTTAATTGATGGCGATGTAGCATTAAATAGTGGAGGATGGCAATGGTCAGCATCAATTGGTTGTGATTTTGTGCCTTATACAAGGTTTTTCAATCCATTGCGTCAATCAAAATTATTTGATATATCTGGTGACTTTATTAAAAAATTTATCCCAGAGTTAAAACAAGTTCCTAGTCAATATATTCATGAACCACATAAGTGGTCTAAAATAACACGGTCTAAATTAGATTATCCTGATCCTATTGTTGATTATAATATTAGTAGAAAAAAATTTTTGTTAATGTTTCAAAAAATAAAATCACAATATAATAATGAGGTTTAAAAAATGAATAATTTTGATTTAGAAAAGCTTATTAATGAAAAATTATCATCTCATCAATTCGATGATATTGTTCCTAACGGTTTGCAAATTGAAGGTAGATCAACAGTTAAAAAAATTATTACAGGAGTTACTGCTTGTCAAGATTTATTAAACAAAGCATTATATTATAATGTTGATGCGATAATTGTCCATCACGGTTATTTTTGGAAAAATGAATCTAGATATATACATAATATGCAAAAAGAAAGATTAAAAACTATATTAATAAATGATATTAATTTGTATAGTTGGCATTTACCATTAGATGCTCATAAAAAGCTAGGAAATAACGCACAAATTGCTAAAAAATTAAATATTTCTATTAAAGGTAATATTTTACCATACGTTTTTTGGGGCACAATGGATAATAAAATTACAAGTGATGAACTGGTAGAACGAATAAAAAATAAATTTCAAATTACACCAATACATTTATATCAAAATGCTCCTTCATATATTCATCGTATTGCTTGGTGTAGCGGTCGAGGCCAAAATTTTATTAAACAAGCATATAAATTAGGAATTGATGCATTTTTAACTGGTGAAATTTCCGAAGAAACTATGCACATTGCTAAAGAATTAGGTATACATTTTTTTTCTTTAGGACATCATATTACAGAAAAAGATGGTATTAAATCATTGGGAAATTGGTTAAAAGCAAAATATCATCTTGATGTTCAATTTGTTAATATTCATAATCCTGCATAATGTTTGTAATTATAAATATAATTTATAATTATTTAATAATTAAAATATTTGACAATTTTAATAAATATTTTTGTATTCAAAATACCCATAACATTGAATCTATAAACTTTTTAATAAAATATTATGAAAATAAATAAAATAAAAAATTTATTGAAAACATCTTGGTTGTTTAGAGATAATCAAGATTTTTTAGAACAAATGTATCAAGAATTTTTACAAAATCCTCAATCTATAGATATTACATGGCATAAAATATTTTTAGAATTATCCAATAATCAAGATAATATTAATAAAAAAATAATAACACAGAATAATCAAGATTTAATGATATATAAAATAAATTATATTATTAATATATTTCGTACAATAGGTTTTCAGAACTCTTTAATTGATCCGTTAAAATTAATAAAACAAAAAAACATAGCGGATTTGTCACTGAAATCTTATAATTTTAACAAAGAAGCTTTATACGCCACTATGAAAATAAACTTTCAAAATTGTAATAATTTTGAAACAAATATTATTCAGTTACATAAAATTTTATTGAAAAAATATTGTCATTCCATTGGTTTTGAATATATGTATATAGATAATTTACTTGAAAAACAATGGATTACAAATTATATAGAATCTTATTTTAATAATAATTCATTTAATGCTAAAGAAAAAATAAATTTTTTACAAGAAATAACATATGCTGAAAGTTTTGAAAGATATCTTGGCAAACAATTTCCAGGAACTAAGCGTTTTTCTTTAGAAGGAGCAGAAAGTTTAATTCCAATGTTACATGAAGTTATTAGATTTTCAAAAACAAATGAAATATCTAAAATAATATTAGGTATGGCGCATAGAGGAAGATTAAATGTACTAGTTAATGTGCTAAATAAAAATCCACAATTATTATTTAATGAATTTTTAGATAAACAAAATATTGAAACCATTAGTGGAGATGTAAAATATCATATAGGTGGAATAGCTGAAATAAAAAATAATATAAAAAATATTATTTTTGAAATGGCATATAATCCATCACATTTAGAAATAATTAACCCTGTTATTTCTGGAATGTCACGAGCATTTATTGATCAAACAGATAATGCAGATATTAACATTATACCTATCAGTATACATGGAGATGCATCTATTATTGGACAAGGAGTAGTTCAAGAAACATTAAATATATCTCAAACAAAGGGCTATACAATTGGAGGAACAATTCATATTGTTATTAATAATCAAATTGGATTTACCACCTCTAACTCTAAGAATCTTCGTTCTAGCAAATATTGTACTGATATTGCTAAAATAATTGATGCTCCTATATTACATGTTAATGCAGATGATGTAGAAGCATCTGTTTTTGCTATTCAATTAGCTTTAAATTTTAGAATGAAATTTAAAAAAGATATTTTTATAGATTTGGTATGTTATCGACGTCATGGGCATAATGAAGTAGATGATCCTTCAGTTACACAGCCAATAATGTATCAAATCATTAAAAATCATCCTACTGTTAGAAAAATATATTCTGATTTACTAATATCTCAAAAAATTATCACACTGCAAATAAATGAAGATATGATGAAGAAATATTATTTAAAATTACATAATGGTGAAAATATTTTTTCAAAATCTAAAAAAATTTTTTTTCAAAACGAAATATATAACACTTTCTTAAAAAATAATTATGTCAAAAATATAGATTTTGTTAATTTAAAAAAATTAGCTTTATTAATTAACCAAATTCCTGCATCAATTTCAATGCATCATAGAGTAAAAAAATTATATGAAGAAAGATTAGAAATGGCTCAGGAATTAAGATTATTTGATTGGGGTGCAGCTGAAACATTAGCTTATGCATCAATTCTTAATGAAGGAATTTCTTGTCGTATTTCTGGAGAAGATGTCAGTCGAGGTACATTTTTTCATCGTCATGCGCATATTCATAATCAAATAGATGGATCTATTTATATTCCTTTAAATCATATCAAAAAAAAACAAGGAAAATTCCAAATTTGGGACTCTGCATTATCAGAAGAAGCTGTATTAGCTTTTGAATACGGTTATTCTTTATTTCCATTTCATACATTAACTGTATGGGAGGCTCAATTTGGCGATTTTGTTAACGGTGCTCAAATAGTTATTGATCAATTTATTAGTTCTGGTGAACAAAAATGGAATAAAAAGTCTAATTTAGTAATTTTTTTACCTCATGGTTATGAAGGACAAGGGCCTGAACATTCATCTGCTAGAATAGAACGATGCCTTCAACTATGCGCTGATAATAATATGAAAATCTGTATACCTACTACATCATCTCAAATATTTCATCTTTTACGTGAACAAATATTTAATAATCTTTATAAACCATTGATTATTTTTACACCTAAATCTCTCTTAAGACATCCTATGGCAAGTTCTTCTTTAAAAAATTTAGCAGAAAATGAATTTTATAAAATACTTTATCAAGAAAAAGATTTTTATTATCAAACAACACGTATAATTTTTTGTGCTGGAAAGATATATTATGATTTATTAAATAAAAAAAGAAAACATAACATAAAACATGTTATTTTAATTCGATTTGAACAATTATATCCATTTCCTAAAAAAGAAATATTAAAGATTTTAACGAATTATTGTCATATAAAAGATTTGATATGGTGTCAAGAAGAGCCTTATAATCAAGGTGCATGGTTGTATATACAAAGTAATTTAAATCAAATATTATCATCATCTTTATCGATAAAATATATTGGACGTCTAGCTTCGTCTTCACCTGCAGTTGGCTTTATGTCTAAACATAAAATACAGCAAGAACACATCATTAAAAATGCATTAAACATTGATTAAATTGATAGGATAAAGGATGAAAACAATTAATATTCTTGTTCCAGAATTACCAGAATCTATTAGTAATGCGACGATTATTAAATGGCATAAACAAGTTGGAGAAATTATTTGTTGTAATGATAATTTAGTAGATATTGAAACAGATAAAGTGACATTAGAAGTGTCTTCTCCATGCAATGGCATATTAAAAATAATTTTAGAAAAAGAAGGCTGCACAGTCAAATCTAATCAAATATTAGGAGAAATACATCAACAAGATATTACGCAAGATGATATCAGTCATCAAAATATTATAGAAAAAAAAAAATACTTATTAGATTCACAAAAAAGTTTGATTCATTCAAACAATACTAATAGCATATATGTAAATCATAAAAAATATTTCACTCCGTCGATGCGACGTTCAATTAAAAAAAATCAAGTCACTAGAAATGATAAAATCATTTCTAATCATCTTTCAGAAAATCTAGAAAATCAATTAAATACTATTACGTTAAATAATAATTTTTCAAAAAGAGTAAAAATGACTCAATTGCGACAAACAATTGCAAAAAGATTATTAGATAGTAAAAATAACACAGCTATGTTGACTACTTTTAACGAAGTGAATATGCAACCTATAATTACTTTAAGAAACAAGTATGGTGAAGATTTTAAAAAAAAACATGGAATTCGTATGGGATTTATGTCTTTTTTTATTAAAGCAACAGTCGAAGCACTAAAAAAATTCCCACATATTAATGCTTATATAGACAAAACAGATATAGTTTTATATAAAAATTTTAATATAAATATTGCTATTTCAACTCCGAAAGGATTAATCACACCAGTATTAAAAAATGTTGATAATATGTCTATGTCGGATATAGAAAAAAAAATAAAAGAATTATCTATTAAAGGACATGAAAATAAATTAAATATTACAGACCTAACAGGTGGTAATTTTACCATTACTAATGGTGGAATTTTTGGATCTTTAATGTCTACTCCTATTATTAATCCTCCACAATCAGCTATATTAGGTATGCATGTTATTCAAAAACGTCCCGTCGTTGTAAATGAAAAAATTGAAATTCTTCCTATGATGTATTTAGCATTATCATATGATCATCGTTTAATAGATGGAAAAGAATCTATTGGTTTTTTAATTACAATAAAAAATATACTAGAAGATTTTGTTCGACTTTTAATAAATATATAACTTTATTATATGATTTAATATTTATTAAATTATTCAATAATGTAATTATTAATTAATATAACAATCAAATCATCATTAAATAATAAGAGAAAATATGCAAAAAAATAAAATAGTCTTAATTAGACACGGTCAAAGTATATGGAATGAATTAAATAAATTTACTGGATGGCATGATATAGAATTATCAGAAAAAGGAAAAAATGAAGCAAAAAATGCAGCTATGTTATTAAAACAAAATAAATTTTCTTTTGATTATGCGTATACGTCTGTACTAAAAAGAGCAATTTATACTTTAAGATATATTTTAGATATATTGAATGAACATTGGATTATAGTCAAAAAATCTTGGCATTTAAATGAAAGACATTATGGAGCATTAGAAGGATTAAATAAAGATGAAATAATTCAAAAATATGGAGAAAAACAAGTTATGTTATGGAGAAGAAGTTTTAATGTTATTCCTCCTCAGATTAACATGCAAGATGAACGTTTTCCGGGACATGATTTACGTTATTCTCATTTGAATATTTCTGATATTCCTCTAGGAGAAAGTTTGGAAATGACTTCAAAAAGAGTTATTCCTTATTGGAATAAAGTTATCTATCCACAATTAAAAAATAATAAAAAAATACTTATTGTTGCTCATGGAAACTCTCTACGGGCTTTAATGCAACACTTAAATCAAATTGACAATCAAGACATTATAAAATTAAATATTCCAACTGCTGCTCCTATTATTTTAGAATTTGATCAAAAAAATTCCTTCATTCAATGGTATTACTTAAAATAAGATGTCATATTTGTTATATTTTATTATTTTTACAAATTAATGTTGAATTTATATAAAATATTTCTAATCATCTTAATGTCTAAAAATTTAAATTAATTTAATTAATGCACTTAAAAGAACAATATGCATTGTTTTAAAAACAATAAAAATTATTTATAAAATAAAAAATAAAATTTTTATAGCAGTTCAAAAAACCAGAGGTTCTAATGATTAAAAAAATTGGAGTCTTAACTAGTGGCGGTGATGCTCCAGGTATGAATGCTGCAATTAGAGGAGTTGTTAGAACAGCGCTTAGTGAAAAATTAGAAGTTATTGGAATTTATGATGGATATTTAGGTTTATATGAAAATAGAATGGTGATGCTTGATAGATATAGTGTATCAGATATGATTAATCGAGGCGGAACATTTTTAGGTTCTGCTAGATTTTCTGATTTTTGTCAAGAACACATAAGATCTGTTGCAGTTCAAAATATTAAAAAAAGAAAAATAGATGCGCTTGTTGTAATTGGAGGAGATGGATCTTATATGGGCGCTAAAAAATTAACAGATATGGGTGTTTCATGTATTAGCTTACCAGGTACTATTGATAATGATGTTGCAGGAACTGATTATACCATAGGTTATTTTACTGCTTTGCAAACTGTTGTTGAAGCTATTGATAGATTAAGAGATACGTCTTCATCTCATCAAAGAATTTCTATAGTAGAAGTAATGGGTAGATATTGTGGTGATTTAACTTTATCTGCAGCAATTGCTGGTGGATGTGAGTTTATTGTTTTGCCAGAAATGAATTTCACAAAAGAAGAATTAGTATTTGAAATACAAGCAGGAATCACTAAAGGTAAAAAACATGCTATCGTAGCAATTACAGAATATATTTGTAATGTAAAAGAATTAGCAGAATATATTGAAAATCAAACACATCGTGAAACTAGAGCCACAATTCTTGGTCATATTCAACGAGGCGGAGCACCAGGAGCTTATGATCGTATATTAGCGTCAAGAATGGGGGCGTATTCAGTAGAATTATTATTACAAGGTTATAAAGGTAAATGTGTAGGAATAAAAAATGATAAAATGGTTTTTAACGACATCGAAAATGCATTAAAGCATATGAAATGTATTTTTAACAAAGAATTATTAATGACCGCTAAAAAACTTTACTAATATATAATTAGTGCCGGTGTTTCCGGCGCTCTAATTTTAATATAATTTTTTTAAAAGATAATACAGGTTATATAGAATGAATATTTATCAAAAAAAAAACATCATCAAAAAATGTATTTTTGAATTTTTAGGTACAGGTTTAATAATATTTTTTGGTATTAGCTGTTTAGCTACTTCAAAATTAACACACATAAAATTTAATCAATTTGAAATTAGTTGTATTTGGGGGTTAAGTGTTGCACTATCAATATATTTAACTTCTACAATATCTGGAGCTCATCTAAATCCTGCTATTACTATTTTTTTTTGGTTATTTTCTAAGTTTAATAAAAAAAAAGTTTTGCCCTATGTTTTTTCTCAAATATTAGGTTCTTTTTTTTTTACTATTATAGTATATTATTTTTATAGTCATTTATTAAATATATTTATTAAAAAAAATAATATTATTATAGGTACAATCGAAAGTATTGATTTAGCTTATATTTTCTGTGTTTATCCGAATTATCATAAAAGCGTTATATATGATTCTATCATAGAAATATTTTCTAATACTTTATTTATTATAATTTTATTAGAGTTAAATAAAAATAAAAATAATTTTTTTTTAAAAGATAAATTCATTACACCTATTTTAATCGGTTGTGCAATATGCATAATCAATTTAGTTATGAATCCATTAAGTAATATAAGTTTAAATCCAGCAAGAGATCTTGGTCCTAAAATATTTTTAAGTTTAATGGGATGGGGTGCTTTATCATTTACTGGAGGTAATAATAATATTTTATATTGTTTTATACCTATTATTGGACCAATAATAGGATCAAACTTAGGTGGTTGGATACATAAGAATATTAATAATCACTAAATATTTTTGCTTTTATAAATATTATACGCAATTTGTATAATTTTTAAAAATTCTTTAGGATTTAAAGACGCACTACCAACCAATAAACCATCTATGTCCGGCTGACTAATAAATAATTTTGCGTTTTTTGGATTAACTGAACCTCCATATTGAACTAATACATTAGAGATCGAAGAATCATATGTTCTAATATAATTTTTAATAAATTCATGTATTAATTGTGTCGTTTTGGGATCAGATGCTAGTCCTGTTCCAATAGCCCAAATGGGTTCATATGCAATCACTATATTTTGAAAGACCGATGAACCTAATACTGCGATTATATCATTCAATTGTTTTATTATAGTTTTTTTGGTAGCATTATTCTTTTTATCTTCTTTTGTTTCACCTATACATAAAATAGGTATTAAATTAAATTTTTTAATTAAATATATTTTTTTTGCAATTAACTCGCTATTCTCATGATGCCATAAACGTCTTTCAGAATGACCTACAATAACATACCTAACACCTATTTCTTTAAGCATAGAAATAGAAGTTTCACCAGTAAATGAACCTTCTATATTAATATCTACATTTTGAGCACCAAGAACAATATTTGTTTTTTCTATTTTTTTATATATCCGCTCTAAATATACCGTAGGAGGTGCGATAACAATATTTTGTTCTAAATCCATTGATGTATACAATTTCATATATTCAAAAAAATTAGAAATCATATTTATACTACCATGTAATTTCCAGTTAGCTACAATTAAAAATTTTTTCATTTTTGCCTTTGTTAATTGATCAGTATGATAGAAACTAAGTTTTTTATAAGAAATATATGAACTTAGTTTCTACTATAAATATTCTAAAATATATTACTTATATTATTAGCTCTATCACGCAATTGTTTTCCTGGTTTAAAATGTGTCACATATCTTGCATTTAATTGCACTATTTTCCCAGTTTTAGGATTTCGACCAGTACGAGATTCACGGTAATGTAAAGAAAAACTACCAAACCCTCGAATTTCAATTCTTTTTCCTTTTGCTAATGACGTTATCATATGTTCTAACATTTCTTTGATAGCATATCTTATTATTTTATTAGAAATATTAATATTATTTTGAGAGATTTTTACAAATAATTCTGATTTCGTCATATTACCTCTACAATTTCTATACTCTGAAAAATAAATTATTTTCCTTATATTAAAAAATAATTTTTTACTTTTTATTAAATAGCTCTATTCAGTATTTTTAGCCGCTTTAAAAGCTGCAGTCATAACATTAGAAAAATCATCATCATTTTTTTGATTCTTAGAGATTGGTGTAATATTTTTTTGCTCATTAGGATCAGGGATACAAATAGTTAAATACACTATTCTATTTTTACGATCAAAACTAGATAATTTAGCAGATACTTTATCTTTTACTTTTAATTGATTTATTACTTTTTCAAAATAGATACGAGGTATATCAGATAATTTTATTATTCCTTCTATATACGATTCAGATAATTGAACAATAATGTTTTTATTATCAATAGATTTTATTTCACCTGTAATAATTTCATTTTTATTACAATTTGTCATATAAATATTAAAAGGATCTTCTTCTAATTGTTTAATTCCTAAAGATATACGTTCTCTTTCAGCATCTACTTGTAAAACAACAGCAGAAATTTCATCGTGTTTTTTATATTTTTTAACTGCTTCTTCTCCAGATATAGTCCAAGAAATATCAGATAAATGCACTAATCCATCAATACCTCCATTTAACCCAATAAAAATACCAAAATCTGTAATAGATTTAATTTTACCTACAACGCGAACACCTTTAGCATGCGTTTCTGAAAATTCTTTCCATGGATTAATTTTACATTGTTTTAATCCTAAAGAAATTCTACGACGTTCTTCGTCAATGTCTAAAACAATAACTTCTACTTTATCATTAACAGAAACTACTTTAGATGGATGAATGTTTTTATTGGTCCAATCCATTTCGGATACATGCACTAAACCTTCTACTCCTTCTTCAATTTCAACAAAACAACCATAATCTGTTAAATTTGTTACTCGTCCATTTAGTTTAGTAGCTTCTGGATAACGTTTAGAAATAGCAATCCATGGATCTTCACTTAACTGTTTTAAACCTAATGATACACGTGTTCTATCGCGATCAAATTTTAAAATTTTTACTTGAATTTCATCACCTACATTAACAATTTCATTAGGATGCTTTACTCGTTTCCAAGCCATATCAGTAATATGTAAAAGACCATCAACTCCCCCTAAATCAACAAAAGCTCCATAATCTGTTAAATTTTTCACAATACCTTTAACATGCATGCCTTCTTGTAAATTTTCTAACAATTGCTCTCTTTCTGCACTATTTGCTGATTCAATAACAGCTCGGCGTGAGACAACAACATTATTACGTTTTTGATCTAATTTAATTACTTTGAATTCTAATTCTTTACCTTCAAGATGTGTTGTTTCTCTCACTGGACGTACATCTACTAAAGAACCAGGCAAAAATGCACGTATATCATTTAATTCAACAGTAAATCCTCCTTTTACTTTACCATTAATGATTCCAGTAATTGTTTCTAAATTATCATGAGCTTTTTCTAATATTAACCATGCTTCATGTCTTTTTGCTTTTTCACGAGATAATAATGTTTCACCGAATCCATCTTCTATTGCGTCTAAAGTTACATCGACTTGATCTCCTACATGAATATCTAAAATGCCTTGAGCATTTTTAAATTGTTCAGTAGGAATTGCGGATTCAGATTTAAGACCTGCATCTACTAACACTATATCTTTTTCTATTGCAACAATAATACCTCGAATAATTGAACCCGGTCTAGTCTTAATCTTTTTTAGCGATTCTTCAAATAATTGAGCAAAAGATTCATTCATATTAATAATATTACAAATTTTTTATTATTTGTTTATTTTAACTTCATGTCAAAATAACCTTATTTATATTATCTTACAATAATCCATATTCAAGAGTATGTTTCTTACAAATATTATATATATTTAGTAATAATTATTTCTATTTTAATAAAGTACTATTACTATTGAAATGTAACAAATTTTGAGAAATTATATAGATAGAATTTAATATTATAACATTTTTGATATGTGTCAAAAAGAAAATAATCGATTTAATTATGTTTATTAAGAGTTTCGATTTGAATGTAAAATGATGATATTTAACGTAATAACTTGTACTATAATATTGTTATTTTAGTTTTTTAAATCCAGTTAGAAAAAATATATTGATGATTATTGCAAGATTATTGTTATACTAATAATATTAAAAATAATATATTGCTTATATAAAGAATAAAATTAAAGAATATTAGCGAAATTATTAATAATATTTTTAATATATAAAATTATTTAATTATGACAAATAGATAAAAAATATTTAAAATAATTTGGAAACGTTTTTGAAACACAATTAGGATTAAGTATATTTACACCAATACCAGATAAACATATAAGTGAAAAACACATAGCAATACGATGATCGTTATAAGTCTCGATATTAGAATATTTAAAATGTTTTGGTGGAGAGATAGATAAAAAATTTTTTCCTTCCTCAACTATAGCTCCAATTTTTCTTAATTCTTGAGTCATAGCAGATAAACGATCAGTTTCTTTAACTCTCCAATTATATATATTTCGAATAATAGTTGTGCCCTGAGCAAATAGAGCAACCATAGCAATAGTCATAGCACTATCAGGTATATGATTCATATCTAAATCTACCGATTGTAATGTATTACGAACACAAGTAATAGAATAATCTTCCCAAAAAATTTTTGCTCCCATTTTTTCTAATACATGAGCAAAGTTAATATCACCTTGAATACTTTTTTTGCCAACACCAACAACTTTAACTTTACCTCCTTTAATTGCAGCTGCAGCTAAAAAATAAGATGCTGAAGATGCATCTCCTTCAATGTTATATTGACCTGGTGTAATATACTTTTGATTACCTTTTATATAAAAAATATTATAAGAATTATGTGTAATATTTACTCCAAAAGATTTTATTAAACTTAATGTAATATCAATATACGGTTTTGAAATTAAACCTTTTTTAATATAAATTGTTGTATCTTTTAAAGCTAGTGGAGAACTAATTAATAATGAAGTTAAAAATTGACTAGAAATATTGCTATTTAAAATAACATCTCCTCCAATAAAACCTCCTTTTGTACGTATTGGAGGATATCCAATATTTTTTTCATATTCAATAACAGCGCCTCCTTGTTTCAATGCATCTACAAGATCTTTAATAGGTCTTTCATGCATTCTATCATCACCACTGAGATATATATTATTATTATTTAGAGATAAAGCAGCAAGAAGCGGTCGAATAGCTGTACCTGCATTACCTAAATTTAGATATAATGATTTAGATATATTAAATGATTGGCCTATACCTAAAACAGAACATCGTTTCTTATCATTAGATAGATTATAATTTATACCTAACTTTTTTAAAGCATTTAACATACACTCAGTATCATGGCTATATAATAAGTTAGTTAAATAAGTAGTGCCTACAGACATAGAAGCGATTAATAAAACTCTATTTGTAATACTTTTAGAACCTGGTAAATCAATAGTTCCATTTACATAAGAAATTGGTTTTAAATCAAAAAAATTTTGCATAATAAATATATACTCGATTAAATAAACATGAAGATAATATATTAAAAATTAAATATATAGTTTTATCCATATCGATTTTCAAAATAAGACATAAATTTTATTAAAGTTTTAATTCCTGTTAATGGCATGGCATTATAAATTGATGCTCTCATACCTCCAACTATACGATGTCCTTTTAAATACTTTAAACCTAATTTATCGGCTTCTTCTAAAAAAATATGATTTAATTGTGGATATTTTAAATAAAATACTACATTCATCATAGATCTGTTTATATCATTAATATTATTAATATAAAAGTCACTTTCATCTATTTTTTTATATAATAAATCTGATTTTTTTTTATTAAGTTTTTCAATATTTTTTAAGCCTCCTTGTTTTTTAAGCCATTTAAACACTAATCCTGATAAATACCAAGAAAATGTAGGAGGTGTATTAAACATAGATTGATGTATTAATATTGTTTTATAATCTAAAATAGAAGGTGATATTTTTGAAAAACATCTAATCATTTTTTCTTTAATAATAATTATAGTAATGCCTGCAGGACCAATATTTTTTTGCGCACCTGCGTAAATAAGATCATAATTATTAACATTAATTACACGAGATAAAATACAAGATGAAAAATCTGCGATAATCACTTTTTTTTCAAATACAGGTTCTTCATAAATAGATAATCCATCTATAGTTTCATTAGGACAATAATGAATATATGCTGAATTTTGATTAATGTTCCATTGACTCATAGGTAAGAGAAATATTTTTTCATCGCATTGTTTTTTAATACAGATTTCACTAGGAGTGCAATATTTTTTAGCTTCTATATAAGCACAATAAGACCAATAACCACTATTAATATAATCTGTTTTTCTTGCACCATTTAATAAATTCATAGGAATAGCAGAAAACTGACCTCTAGCACCACCTTGACAAAATAATACTTTAAAATCATCAGGTATATTTAATAAATCTCTTAAATCTTGCTCTGCTTCTGCAGCAACTTGAATAAATTCTTCACTACGATGACTAATCTCCATAATAGAAGAGCCTGACTGATTCCAATTTTGAAATTCTTCTCTTGCTTTTAACATTACATCTTGTGGCATCATAGCTGGACCAGCACTAAAATTATAAACGATATTCATGTTTACACCAATTATATTATAAGAATTATATTTGTAATTAATTTATAAATTTTAATCCTTGCATATATTTTTTTTGTAGAATTTTAGGAATTTCTACACGACCATCAGAATCTTGATAATTTTCTAAAATAGCCGCTAATGTTCTTCCAATTGCTAAACCAGAACCATTTAATGTATGCACAAAAATATTTTTTTTTTCAGATTTTTTTTTATAACGAGCTTTCATACGACGTGCTTGAAAATCATGCATATTAGAACAAGAGGAAATTTCTCGATATCTTTCTTCTGCAGGAAACCAAACTTCTAAATCATACGTTTTGATAGACGCAAAACCCATTTCTCCTGTACATAATAATATTTTTCTATACGGTAAATTTAATAGTTGTAATACTTTTTCAGCATGATGAGTTAAAGTTTCTAATGCGCTCATAGATTTAGTTGGTTCTACAATTTGAACTAACTCTACTTTATCGAATTGATGTAATCGAATTAATCCTTTGGTATCACGTCCATACGAAGACGCTTCTGAACGAAAACAAGGAGTATGTGCTGTCAACATAATAGGCAAATCATGTTCATTTATTATTTTATTATAGACTAAATTAGTTAGTGGCACTTCTCCAGTAGGAATTAATATATATTTTTTTTTATCTAAATCCGTTATATGAAATAAATCATTAGTAAATTTAGGCAGTTGTCCAGTTCCATATAATGCTTGAGGATGCACTAAATAAGGAACATATGTCTCTGTATAACCATGATTTAAAGTATGTAAATCTAACATAAATTGACTTAATGCTCTATGTAAAAGAGCTATTTCCCCTGTCATTGTAACAAATCGTGAACCTGACATTTTAGATGCAGATTCTAAATCTAATTGATTAAATTTTTGACCAATTGCTACATGATCTTGAACAGGAAAATTATATTTTCTTTTTTTTCCCCAATATTTAATTTCTTTATTATAAATTGGAGAATTACCTTCTGGTACATCATCTGAAGGAATATTCGGTATACACATAGAAAAATTATAAATTTCGTCTTTTAAATTTTTAAGTCGAGTTTGTAAAAGCTGTACATTTTTTGATGATTCTATAAGAATATTTTTTAAATTTGACTGTTCATTTGTATTTTCTTTAGATTTTTTAAGCAAATTTGATAATGAATTGTGTTTAAATTGTAAATTTTCAGTTTCAATTTGTAATTTTTTTCGACAATCTTCTAAAGAAGATATTTTTTTAATATCTAATATATAACCTTTTTTTAATAATTTTTGAGCAACTAAATGTAATTCATGTCTTAATAAATATGGATTTAACATAACATGTTTTCTCTTTTAAAATTACAAAAAATATTATAAACAATTTATTGTATAATTTCTTATTATAAAATCAGTATAATATTAAAGTTTAAATTTAATAATTTTTTATTAAAATTAAATATTAAGATGTATTGTTAAAATTTAAACAATAAAAATTATTTAATAATAAATAATTTTATAATAAAGTTATTAACTTTAATCAATGATATTATTATTGTTTTTGAAAAATTATTTTATTAAACAATTAATAATTCAAGTGTAAAAAATACAATATATATTGTATGATACTTACATTAATCATAACAAAATTTATTTTAGAAAAATAAAATATGAATAAGATAAAACATAATAAAATAATTATTTTAGGTTCTGGCCCGGCTGGATATACTGCTGCAATATATGCTTCACGAGCAAATTTGCATCCTATTTTAATTACTGGAACCAATCAAGGGGGTCAGTTAATGAATACTAGCGAAATTGAAAATTGGCCTGGAGATACAAAAAAAATTAGTGGATCAGAACTAATGAATAGAATGTATCAACATGCTAAAAATCTAAATACTGAGGTAATATCTGACAATATAATAAAAGTCAATTTTAAACAAAAACCTTTTTATTTAAAAGGAGAACAACATGAATATACTTCGGATACAGTAATTATTGCTACTGGTGCTACCCCAAGGTATTTAGGATTAGAGTCAGAAAAACTATTTCAAGGAAAGGGAGTTTCAACGTGCGCAGTATGCGATGGTTTTTTTTATAAAGATCAAGAAGTTGCAGTAGTAGGAGGTGGTAATACAGCCATAGAAGAAGTATTGTATTTATCAAATTTTGTTAAAAAAATACATTTAATACATCGCAGAACAAATTTCAGCGCTGAAAAAATTTTATTAGATAGACTAGAAAAACAACTAAAAAATAAAAAAATTATTACTTATTTTAATTCTACTATAACAGAAATATTAGGAGATAGTAATGGAGTAACAGATATTATAATTAAAAATAGTCAAGCAACAAAAAAATTAAAAGTTAAAGTATCTGGATTATTTGTAGCTATTGGATATATTCCTAATACAAATATATTTGTAAATGAATTAAAAATAAAAAATGGTTATATTCAAGTACAAAAAGGTGTTCATGGAAACTATACACAAACAAGCATACCGGGTATATTTGCCGCAGGAGATGTCATTGATCATGTATACAAACAAGCAATTACATCATCTGCTAGTGGATGTATGGCCGCCTTAGATAGTGAGCGTTATATAAATTCATTAATATAAAAATAATTTTTTTTATATTATTAAAAATATACTAGTCAATTTGACTAGTATCTGTTAATATTAATAATATAATATTAAATTTTTAATAAGAAAAAAAATGTCAAAAGAAGATAATATTGAAATGCAAGGAACCGTAATAGATACACTTCCTAATACTATGTTTCGTGTAGAATTAGAAAATAAACATATTATTACTGCGCATATTTCAGGAAAAATGAGAAAAAATTATATTCGAATATTAACTGGAGATAAAGTCACTGTAGAATTAACCCCTTATGATTTAACGAAAGGAAGAATTATTTTCAGGAGTCGTTAACATTTAAAAAATTCAATATAATAATTAATATTTTGAAATATCAATTATCTTCTAAAATAAAATTCATTTCTTAATCACTTATCTATTCATTATCTACTTATAAAAAAATAAAAAATCAATTATATTTTTATTACTACATGAGATATGTTTAAAATTTTAAAGAGAACTTATGCGTACTCAATATTGCGGAAATATTCGAATTAATGATTTAAATAAAACAGTTAGATTATGTGGTTGGGTGCATAATATACGAAATTTTAGTCATTTTATTTTTATTGACATGAGAGATTGTACAGGTTTGATTCAAATTATTTGCACATTAAAGAACAAAAAAATTTTTAATAAAGCATTAAGTTTAAAACATGAATTTTGTATTCAAATTGCTGGTATAGTACAAAACAGATCCGAAAAAAATATAAATAAAAATATGAAGACTGGAGAGATAGAAATTTTAGCAAATACATTAAATATTTTAAATGCTTCTGAAGCTTTACCAATAAATTATAAAATTGATAACAATAATGATCTAAGATTAAAATATAGATATTTAGATTTACGAAATTTAAATATCTTTGAAAATCTAAAAACAAGGAATAACATTACTTATTTAATAAGACAATTTTTAACAAAAAAAAAATTTTTAGATATTGAAACTCCAATTCTTACAAAATCTACACCTGAAGGAGCTAGAGATTATTTAGTTCCTAGTCGTAATCATCATGGAAAATTTTACGCATTACCGCAATCTCCACAGTTATTTAAACAAATGTTAATGATTTCTTGTATTGATAAATATTATCAAATAGTTAAATGTTTTCGTGATGAAGATTTACGTTCAGATCGTCAACCAGAATTCACGCAAATTGATATCGAAGTCTCTTTTATGAATTCTAAAAAATTACGTAATTTAATTGAAAAAATGATAGTACATATATGGTCAAAAATTATTCATGTTAAGTTATCAAAATTTCCTGTAATATCTTACGATGAATCAATCAAAAAATATGGTTCAGACAAACCAGATTTAAGAAACCCAATTGAAATTATTGATATATATGATATATTTAATAATGAAAAATCTATTTCGTTTTTTAATCTAAATATTAAAAAAAATAATCGAATAGCACTATTATGTATTCCTAAAGGTGCCCATTTAAGTCGAAAAAAAATTGATTATTATACAGAATATGTAAAACAATATGGTGCTAAAAAATTATTTTATATTAAAATAATAAATGATAATTTTAATAACAATACTGTATCTAGTTCTATTAAAAATATATTAGATACTGTAATTTTAAAAAAAATACTTAAAATAAGTAAAGCTCACATTGGAGATATTTTATTTTTAATAGCTGATGAAAAATATATTGTTAATCAATCTCTTAATATGTTGCGTTTAAAGTTAGGTAATGATTTAAAAATTACTAATCAAAATAGTTGGGAGCCTGTATGGATTATTAATTTTCCTATGTTTCAGAAAAATGCTCAAGGAAAATTTGATCCAGTTCATCATCCCTTTACAGCCATGAAAGATATAGATATAAATCAATTAAAAAATGCACCAAATCTAGCAATTTCAGATAGTTATGATCTAGTAATAAATGGTTATGAAATCGGTGGAGGTTCTGTTCGAATTCATAATGCTTCAATACAAAAACAAGTTTTTGATATAATTGGAATTGATCCATATACGCAATATCAACAATTTGGTTTTTTAATAGAAGCATTAAAATATGGTGCTCCTCCACATGCAGGAATAGCTTTAGGTTTAGATAGAATAGTCATGTTATTAACAAATAGCAAAAATATTAGAGATGTAATTGCTTTTCCTAAAACCACATCAGCAACTTGTCTAATGACTAATTCTCCTAGTATAATTGAAAAATCAATATTACAAGAACTATCTATACAAGTACTACAATGAGTATAATATATTTTATTTATAAAAAAAATATTTTCTTATATTGCTTATCAAACATAAAAAAGAAGAAAATAGCACAATAGATGGACTTGTAGGTGTATGAGCATAAAAAGAAAATATTATGCCTCCTGTAACAGATATAATACTAACTAAAATAGAAATAATGACCATATTTTCTGGTGAATTAGAAAAATGTTGTGCTGTAGCAGGGGGAATAATTAATAATGAAGTGATCAATAATGCTCCTACAAATTTAATAGATATAGAAATATTTAATGCAATTATTAACATAATAATTAAACGAGCATAAAAAATATTTATACCATCTGCTTGAGCTAATTCTTCATTAATAGTTGCAGATAAAATATAATTCCAATAATAATATAAAATACTTAGTATAATTATACTATTTATAACAATAATAATTAAATCATATTTTGTAACAGCTAAAAGATCTCCAAACAAATAATGTGTAACATCGATTCTATGATTATTTGATATGATACTCATTAAAATAATACCCAAAGATAATGTGCTATGCGAAATAATATTTAATATCGTATCTATAGCAAACGGTAATAATGTTTCTAACCATGCCAAAATAATTGCAAGTATGCTCATTAGAAGAAATAAAGAAAAAAATGAATTAATATTAAAAATAATAGATATTGCAATACCTAAAATAGATGAATGCGATAAAGTATCACCAAAGGATGCCATACGTCTCCATAACACAAATGAACCTAATGCAGCTGTAGTTAAAGAAAGAATTACACCTGTTAACCATCCCAAAAAAATCAGTTTAAACATAATATTACTCTTTTATTGCTAAAATTTATTTAAAAATTATGAATATGATTATGATGATGTTGGTAAAATGCTAATTTTTTAAAATCTTTTGATCCAAAAATAGCAATAAATTCTAAATTATTACATACAGTCTCTGGGGCTCCAGAACAACAAATATGATTATTTAAACAAATTACCTTATCTGTCTCGGAGGTTACAAAATTTAAATCATGAGAAACTAAAAGTATTGAACATTTTAATTCATGACGAATATCATTAATTAATTGGTATAAAGTTGATTGTCCTATCACATCTAAACCCTGCATAGGCTCGTCTAAAATAATTAAATTAGGTTTATTTAATAAGGCTTTTGCTAAAAGAATTCTCTGTGTTTCTCCTCCCGATAACTCTTGTAATTGTCTGTATTTTAACGCATCTGCATTTACACGTGCTAACATTTTTGATATATTGATGTTATTTTGAGTTTGAGATAATTGCATAAAACGATTTACGGTAATTGGCAACAAGTAATTTAAAGATAATTTTTGCGGTACATATCCTATAGATAAATTCTCTTTACGTAAAATTGTACCAGAATGAGGTTTAATTAATCCTAAAATTACACGTATTAAAGTAGATTTACCTGCTCCGTTAGGACCAATTAAAGTCAAAACTTGATTAGAATTTAAAGATAACGTAATATCTGTAAGAACAGAACGATTAGATAAATTGACATAAATATTTTTTAATTGAATAAAATTAGACATATTTTTTAATTTGTTTCGAATAAATATATTTTTTAAACAAACCATTATTAGTTATACAATAAATGATTATTATTCTAGTTTATTAGTATAGTAAAACATGATAGAATTATTTGATATATTTTATTTTATTATTTCAATATTATTAAAATAATTAATTGATTATTTTTATAATCGTAAAATTTTTATTAATTATTTAATATAATCATAATCATTTTTTAATAATTTTTTTAACATATTCATTAATTTATAATAATTTAAGTTATGTAACTTGCAAAATTCTACTAGTATTAGTTTTTCCGGATTGTCCCATAATGTCACCTTGCGTTATAATAACTAAATCACCACTAATTAAAAATCCTTTATTACATAAAAGAACAATTGCTTCATGTGCAGATTTAAACCCATCGTTTTTACTGTTAAAATATATTGGAGTCACTCCTCGATATAAAGTGGTTAATTTTAGCGTTTTTATGTTTTTTGATAAAGCAAAAATAGGTAATCCTGATGTGATACGCGATGTCATAAGTGCAGTTTTGCCAGATTCGGTCATAATAACAATAGCTTTAATACCTTTTAAATGATTGGCAACATACATAGCTGACATCGCAATAGCTTCTTCAATATCATTAAATTGTATATTTAATCGATGTCTAGAAACATTAATGCTTGGAACTTTTTCTGCTCCTTCGCAAATTTTTGCCATTTTTATAATAGTCTCTGATGGATATTTACCGGATGCTGTTTCTGCTGATAGCATAACAGCATCACTACCATCTAATACAGCATTTGCAACATCCATTACTTCTGCACGTGTAGGTAATGGATTAGTAATCATAGATTCCATCATTTGAGTTGCTGTGATTACTATTTTATTTAATTGTCTAGATGTTTTAATTAATTTCTTTTGCACTCCTGCAAGTTCATAATCACCGATTTCTACTCCTAAATCTCCTCGAGCAATCATAATTGCATCTGACGCTAAAATAATATCTTCGATTGCATGTTGATTTACTACAACTTCTGCACGTTCTATTTTTGCTATAATTTTAGCATTACTACCAGATCGTTCAACTAACTTGCGTGCCTGCTTTAAATCATCACTACATCTAGGGAAAGATATTGCTAAATAATCTACATCAATTTCTGTTGCAAGTATAATATCTTTTTTATCTTTATCTGTTAAAACATTAGCAGATAAACCTCCTCCTAATTTATTAATACCTTTATTATTTGAAAGAAATCCTCCTATGATTACTTTGGTAATTACCTCATGGTCAGTGACTTTTATAACTTTTAACTGTATCTTACCATCATCTAATAATAATATATCATTAACTGATACATCATTAGATAAATTTTTATAATCGATTCCTACACGCTCTTGAGTACCTAGAACATCTTCCAAACTCGTATCTAATATAAAAATATCATCAATATTTAAAAAAACATGATTGTTTTTAAATTTAGAAATACGAATTTTAGGTCCTTGTAAATCACCAAGCAATGCAATATGACAACTTAAATTTTTCGTAATTTTTTTTACTTGATTTGCTCTATACTTGTGTTCATTAGCTGAACCATGAGAAAAGTTAAATCTTAAGACATTTACTCCAGATCGAATAATTTTTTCAAGATTATTATTGATATCTGTAGATGGACCTAAAGTAGCTATAATTTTTGTTCTTCTTAAGCGATTTAACATAAAATACACCTTTTAAAACATGTATAAATAAATTTTATTGATACATAAATTATTAATAAATAAAAGAAAATATTTTTTATTTATTAAATTATTAAGAAAAATGTAGTAATTAATTTAAAAATAATATTATTAAATGATATTATATTTTTAAAAAAAAATATATATAGAATAACACTAATAAATAACAATTTAATAAAATTAAAGTAAAGACAATTTTTTTTGAATTATTATATTAAATATTCACAATCTATATTCAAATTTTTAAAAGAGAATACTATGACAACAGAAAAAAACCAAGCTTGTGATTTAGTAATTTTTGGTGCTAAGGGAGACTTAACGAAGAGAAAACTATTGCCTGCTTTATATAAATTAGAAAAGTTACGTAAATTACATAAAAGCACACGTATTATTGCAACAGGACGGGCTAATTGGAATACAGAAGATTATATAAAAATAATAAAAAAATCAATAAAAACATTTTTAAAAGAAGACATTCAAGATCATATTTGGACGCAATTTAGTAGTCGTATATTCTTTCATAATATTAATGTTTATGAAATATTACATTTTAAAAAATTAAAAAAAATATTAGTAAAACAGAATAATATAATTATTTATTATTGCGCTACTCCTCCTGAAACATTAAATGCTATTTTTTTAGGTTTAGGAAGTACACATTTAAATTTTCCATCATCACGTATTATTTTAGAAAAACCATTAGGAGTTTCTTTAAAAACATCACAAATCATTAATAATCAAATTTCTAAATATTTTTCAGAAAAGCAAATATTTCGTATTGATCACTATCTTGGAAAAGAATCAATACTTAACCTATTTTCTTTGCGCTTTGCTAATTCCCTATTATTTCATACTTGGAATAATACAATCATTGACCATATTCAAATCACTGTTTCTGAAGAAGTTGGAATTGAAGATCGATGGAACTATTTTGATAAAATAGGACAAACTAGAGATATGGTACAAAATCATCTTTTACAACTATTAACCATCATTACTATGGATCAACCTAAAAATATTCAATCTGAAAATATTCGAAATGAAAAAGTAAAAATATTACGTTCACTAAATCCAATTAATTTAGATAATATTAATCAGTTTACTGTTAGAGGTCAATATTCTTCCGGAGTAATTAGAGAAAAAAAAGTGCCTTCTTATTTGAAAGAAAATGGTGCAAATAAATATAGTCAAACTGAAACATTTGTTGCTATGCAAATAAATTTAAATCATGAAAAATGGTTAGGCGTACCATTTTATTTAAGAACAGGAAAACGTTTAGCTCATAAATATTCTGAAATAGTGATTGTTTTTAAAAAAAATCCTATAAACTTATTCATAGATTCTAATATAGAATTATTATCAAATAAGTTAATAATTCGTTTAGAACCGAATCCAAATATTCAATATGATATTTTAAATAAAACTCCAAGTTTGCAAAATAAATATAAATTAGAAATTCTTACATTAAAATCTAATAATATCAATCAAGAAAATTCTAAAAATTTAATTGATGCATATGAAAGATTATTACTAGAAAGTATGAGAGGTATACAAGCATTATTTGTATCCCGTGATGAAGTAGAAGAATCATGGAAATGGATCGACTCAATATTAGATGGATGGAAAAATATAAAAAATGATAATCTTCAATTATATAAAGCTGGCAGTTGGGGCCCTAAAAATGCTAATATACTACTATCTTATAATAATCATACTTGGCATAAATTTCAATAAAATTATCTAAAATAAATTATCAATCTTGACTTAATAAAGACAAATATGATAGGTTTCTCTGTATATTATAATATATCTTGTGATATATTGGATATTTTTTTAAAATTATATAATATTCAAATCTTTATAAATTTAAATTTCTTTCAGATATTTTTGTTTCTAATCGAGGCAGATAATATATTATGATGCGAATTATTCTTTTTTTGTTCACTAACTTAGCAGTAATGTTTATATTTGGTCTGATTTTAAATTTTACAGGAATTCAGTCCAATAGTATTTATGGTTTATTAATTATATCGAGTTTATTTGGTTTTAGTGGATCATTATTATCTTTATTTCTCTCTAAATGGCTTGCATTAAAATCAGTTAATGGTGAAATTATTGCTCATCCTCGAAATGATATAGAAAATTGGTTGATTAATATAGTTAAAGAACAGTCGATTAAAAAAGGTATTGTTATGCCTCAAGTTGCCATTTATAATGCTGCTGATATAAATGCATTTGCAACGGGAGCGCGTCGAAATTCTGCTTTAATTGCTGTGTCTACAGGACTATTAGATAATATGACTCCTGATGAAGCAGAGGCAATTATTGCTCATGAAATTAGTCATATTTCTAATGGCGATATGATTACTATGACTTTAATACAAGGTGTAATAAATACTTTTGTTATTTTTGCATCTCGATTACTTTCTCAAATTATAAGTAATATTATATCAAATAATCGTAACGAAAATAATGGTGAAGAAAAAAATTCTTTCACATATTTTTTTGTTTCTACTGCTCTTGAATTAGTTTTTGGTATTTTAGCAAGTATGATTACTATGTGGTTTTCTAGACATCGTGAATTTTATGCAGATGCTAGTTCTGCAAATATGGTAGGTCGTGATAAAATGATTTCTGCATTAAATCGTTTAAAAATTAGCTATCCACCAAAAGAATCTGATAGTATAATTGCATTTTGTGTTAATGGTAAATCTGATTCGTTTTTAAAATTATTTTCATCACATCCTACTTTGGACAAAAGAATAAAAGCACTAAAAAATAAAGAATATATGTAAAAAAACAATAACATATAATTCTCTTAATAGAAATATATTTCAATATTTCTATTAAGTTAACATTTTGCTAAACTATTTTCGTTCAATAAATTTAAACTTGACTTTACATATAAAAATAATTTAATATATAAAATATTATTCTTTTTATTCATAAAATTTGCATTACATAATTAATTTTAACGATAAAAATAAGTTACAATTCTGTTTATGCATGAAATATTAAAATTCAAAAGTTTAGAATAAAGATGTTGAAATAAGCTTCTCTTGGCCAATCTTAAATTCATGCCCATACAGTAATGTTTCTTTTTTATCCATACATTAGTGATAAAACGAATTAAATATTCTAAAGGATATAAAAATGACTAAGATTAAAGGTCAAGTTAAGTGGTTCAACGAATCTAAAGGTTTTGGTTTTATTACACCAATAGACGGTAGTAAAGATGTTTTTGTACATTTTTCTTCTATTCAAGGAGACGGATTCAAAACATTAACAGAAGGGCAAAATGTTGAATTTGAAGTCCAGGATGGACCAAAAGGTCCAGCAGCAATAAATGTATTTTCTATATAAAAATAATATTAAATTTACTTAAATGTCAAAGTCTTCTATTGAAAAATCAGAAGACTTTATTTTTTATCTGTATACACAATAAAATTGATATTCTAATTAACACATAAAATATTTTATATCATTTAAAAATAAATAACTTCATAAATTTATTCTCTCAAAATATTATCTTATGACCTATTTTATCAAAAACATTTAATCTTCTATAATATAGATATACCCTATTTTCTATGGAGTTTGCTAATGGAGTTTTTTTTAGCCCCATCAACTTGGGCTGGATTATTAACACTAGTTATCTTAGAAGTAGTATTAGGAATTGATAATTTAATATTTGTAGCAATTTTATCAGAAAAATTACCTCCTAATCAAAGAGATAAAGCGCGTTTAATTGGTTTAGGATTAGCTTTAATTATGCGTTTAGCACTACTATCATTAATATCTTGGGTAGCTACTCTTAATTCTCCTATTATTCATAATAGATTTTTTGCCTTATCAATACGTGATATCATTCTTTTATGTGGTGGTTTTTTTTTATTATTTAAAACTACAATTGAACTACATGAAAGATTAGAAAATAATGGTCATGAAAATTCAGAAAATAAAAATTATGCAAGTTTTTGGCCTGTAGTAATACAGATAGTTATATTAGATGCAGTGTTTTCTTTAGATGCAATTATAACAGCCGTAGGAATGATTAATGACTTATTAATTATGATGATGGCAGTGATTATAGCAACAATACTTATGTCGTTTGCATCTAAAAAACTAACTAGTTTTGTTAATCTACATCAAACAGTAGTTGTTTTATGTCTCAGCTTTTTACTGATGATAGGTTTTAGTTTAGTTACAGAAGCATTAAAATTTTGTATTCCAAAAGGATATTTATATGCTGCAATAGGATTTTCTATATTAATTGAAATTTTTAATCAAATTGCAAGTCATAATTTTATGAAAAATCAATCTAGACGACCTATGAGACAAAGAGCAGCAGAAGCTATTCTGCGTTTAATGACTAAAGAAAAAAATAAAAACAACAACGCTAATAATACAATACCACATAATAAAAAAGAAATTACTTCTTCTACATATAATTCAGATAAAGAAGCATTTAAGGAAGAAGAAAGATACATGATTAATAGTGTACTTACATTAGCTGGTCGTTCTATTAGAAGTATTATGACGCCGAGAAATAATATTTCTTGGGTAAATACAGAAAAAAATATTGATGAAATTCGTATACAATTATTAGATACTCCTCATAGTTTATTTCCAGTATGCAAAGGAGAATTAGATGAAATAATAGGTATTGTACGTGCTAAAGAGTTATTAATTGCTATTGAAAAAAAAATAGATGTATATACTTTTGCAAAAACAATTCCTCCTATTATCATACCAGATACACTTGATCCAATTGATCTTTTAGGTGTGTTACGCCGCTCCCAAGGAAGTTTTGTAATTGTGAGTAATGAATTTGGTGTTGTACAAGGATTAATTACTCCATTAGATGTCTTAGAGGCAATAGCAGGAGAATTTCCAGATGCCGATGAAACACCTGATATTATATATGAAAATAATAGCTGGTTAGTAAAAGGTGAAACAGATTTACATTCTTTACAACAACTACTACATACTGAAAAATTAATTCAAGAAAAAAATTATGCTTCCTTAGGAGGATTATTAATTGCTCAAAAAGGCCAATTACCTATCCCTGGAGAAGTAATTTATATTGATCCTTTTTATTTTCATATTATTAAAGCAACAGAATATCGAATTGATTTAGTAAGAATTATAAAAAATAAAGATATGCATTGATAGCTGTCAATAATTTGAATATTATTATAAATTTGTTTAAATGACTAATAAAATTAAATTAATACTTTGAGAAAAAATATGTCTAATATTATTTTATCTATTGATAGTTCCACGGATTATTGTTCAATTGCTATTTATAAACATAAAAATATTTTCTTTTTAAAAGAAAAATGTAAAAATCAACATACTGTAACCATATTACCTATGCTTCAAAAAATATTACTTCAAATGCAAATAAAATTTCAAGATTTAAATTATATTGCTTTTGCAAAAGGGCCAGGTTATTTTACTAGTATACGTATTGCTGCTAGTGTTGCACATAGTTTAGCAATAAGCTTAAATATTCCGATTATTAGCGTATCTACTTTAGCTATTATGGCCGAAAAAGCTTGGAGAAAATATAAAAAAAAAAATTTTAATTTTAATGAAAGCAACTAATAAAGAATGTTATTTAGCTAAATATATAAGAAATGAGAAATCTATATGGACAGGAGAGTGTACTGAATCTATAATATCAATAAGATCAATTATTAACAAATTACATATTTTTCAAAAATCATGGACTATAATTAGTAATATTCCTGAAATAATAGAATTTCAAAATATTTTAAATATTCAAAAAAAATATTTTTTTTTTCCTGAAGCACAAGATATAATCCCGTTTACTTTATTAAAAATACAAGAAAAAAAATATTCTAAATATACAGATAATAATATAAATTATTTGTACAATTTTTTTTAGATAATTTTCAAAATTTGATAAATTGTAAAAACAATTAATACTGAAATATTTGATATACTTCAGTATTGATTGAATGTAATTAATATTAAATTTTTAAAATATATTTAAATATTTATATTTTAATTATTTTTACTAATATATTAATCTGGCAAAATAATATTTAATTCTAATATAGAAATATCTTTATTGTTTTGTTCTAATTGCACTGTAACCATATTTGGTTCTATATTAACATATTTACAAATAACAGATAATATTTCTCTTTTTAATTGTGGTAAATAATCCGGTTCATTATCATATTTTCTTTGTTCTGCAACAATGATTTGTAATCTTTCTTTAGCAACATTAGCAGTATTTTTGTTCCGGGATAAAAAAAAATCTAACAAAGCCATGCTTCTTATCTCCCGAATAAACGTTGTAAAAAACTTTTTTTTTCTTCTTCAATAAAACGAAACTGACGTTCTTCCCCTAATAATCGATTAACTGCGTCAGTATAAGCACAACCTGCATTAGAATTACGATCTAATATTATCGATTCTCCTTGATTTGATGCGCGAAGAACAGATGCATCTTCTGGAATAACTCCAATTATAGGAACTTGAAGAATATCTAAAATATCTGTCATACTTAACATTTCTCCTTGTTTAACACGAGTCGGATTATATCGTGTTAACAAAAGATATTCTTTAATAGGAGTAATGTTTTGTTTAGCTCTTTTTGATTTAGAAGCAATGATACCTAGAATTCGATCAGAATCTCGTACTGAAGATATTTCAGGATTAGTAGTAATAATAGCTTCATCTGCAAAATATATTGCTAAAATTGCGCCAGTCTCAATACCTGCTGGTGAATCACAAATAATAAAATCAAATTGCATTTTTATTAATTCATTTAAAATTTTTTCAACTCCAATATATGTTAACGCATCTTTATCGCGGGTTTGTGATGCTGGTAGAATAAATAAATTTTTAGTTTTTTTATCTTTAATGATAGCTTGATTTAAAGACGCATCACCTTGAATAACATTAATAAAATCATATACAACTCTACGTTCACATCCCATTATTAAATCTAAATTTCTTAATCCTATATCAAAGTCTATAACAATGGTTTTTTTCCCTTTGCTTGCTAAACCAGTTCCAATTGCGGCACTTGAAGTAGTTTTACCTACACCTCCTTTCCCTGAAGTTACTACAATAATCCGTGTCATATAAATATCCTAAAAAAATATACTTAACTGAGAAAATTTATAGTTAACAATTTATTTTTTAAGTAAATTTGAGTTGATTTCCCAATAAATTTAACGGGTATTTGATCTAACAACCAATATTCACCAGATATTGAAACTAATTCAGCAAATAATTCTGTGCAAAATATTTTTCTTGTTACATCTCCACTAGCTCCTGCAAGGACTCTTCCACGTACTGCTCCATAAATATGAATATTTCCATCTGCTACTAATTCTGCTCCTGCACTAACATTATTAGTTACAATTAAGTCAGCATGTTTTGCATAAATTTTTTGACCAGAACGTACAGGGCTATCAATAATATGAGTCTTGTCTATTTTATTTAATCGTTCTTGTTGTGTATTTTTTTTTGAATGTGTCGATAAATGAGAAATTAAATCTAAATTAATTGTTTTTTTTTCTGATAAAATAGGCAATTTTGAATCAATAATATTTTGTTTTAATATACTTTTATCTTGACAACCGCTAACCCCTATAATCAATAAACCATGAGAAATAATGATTTCTTTTATTTTCTTCCAATCTGCTGTATGACATAAACCGGAAACATTTACAATGACAGGTGCGTTTTTAAAAAATTTTGGACATTCTTGAATTTTTTTATATAATGATTGATTAATTACATCTATATTTTGATTATTTAAATATAACACTAACAATGTAAAATTACTGCCTTTAATTTCAATAGATTTTTTTTCCATGTTTATTGCTCGATAATACTTACTTATATTTCATAACATACAAAATATATAAAAAAAATAATTTTTTTTTTTATTATTTTATGTAAGTATATAAAATTATATGCAATTAAATTATAATATAAATAATATACGATAACAATTTCTATTTTATAGAAATAAAATATATACTATTTAGTATTTTTTAAAAATCAAATAAATATTTTTATAAAATATGTAACCTATTAAATTTTTACAAGGACATAATTCTCTTGTTATTATCTCAAACCAGTCAACTAATATTACGTCATCAAAATATTTTTAAAACAAAAAAAGTATTTTTTTTTGGAAATATCACAGATGATTTTCCTTTATATTTAAATACTATTAAGACTATAATTAATCTTAAAAAATACAGTGATTATATTATATTAAAAAAAAAACATTAAAAATATAAAAATTAATAATTATTTTTTACTTTCAAAAAAAATCATTCAAGACTCTAATACAATAATTTATTATTGGCCTAAAGATAAATCTGAAGCACAATTTCAATTCATGGACCTTATTTCTCATTTAAGTATAAATACTGAAATATTTATTGTTGGAAATAACTGTAGTGGCATTAGAAATGTTTCAAGAATGTTTAAAAAATGGATTTTTTTAAATAAAATAGATTATGCGAGACATTCTATTTTATTTTCAGGGTTTTTAACAAAAAGAACAAATTTTTTTTTAAAAGATTTTTATCAAACACATATATGGAATAATTTATTTATTAAATCATTGCCAGGTGTATTTGGATATAAAACAATCGATGCGGGAAGCAAATTACTTGCATCTACTTTTTTTCCAAACTCTTGTTATAAAGAAATATTAGATATTGGTTGTGGGACAGGGTTTCTAGCAGTATCTGTATTAAATGTTTTACCTAATTCTATTGTATCATTAATAGATGATAATGTTGTTGCATTACACTGTAGCCAACTAACATTAAATTCTAATAATTTTAAAGGAGAAGTAATACGAAGTAATTTATACTCAAATATTTTTAAAAAATTTGATTTAATTATCTCTAATCCACCATTTCATGATGATTTAAAAATTAATTTTAATATAATTGAAAAAATTATATGTAATTCTAGATTATATTTAAAACATTCAGGAGAATTAAGATTTGTCACAAATAGATGTTTTAATTATAATTTGATTTTAAAAAAATATTTTAAAAAATTTAAAATCTTAATCAAAACAAATACTTATCAAGTATATCAAGCTTTTTTAAACTAGTTTATTTTACCCGGAGCGGGACTTGAACCCGCAAAGCTATAAAAGCCGAGGGATTTTAAGTCCCTTGTGTCTACCAATTTCACCATCCGGGCAAATAATTTTTTATTAGAGGCGTATCCCGGAATCGAACCGGGTTATACGGATTTGCAATCCGCTACATATCCAATCTGTCAACACGCCTATATTCTTATTATAAAAAAAAAAAATAAAAATTACAATAAAAAATAATAATTTTATTGTTGATAACAAATAAAAAATATCTTTACAATAAATAGTATAATGATTTACTATACAGAATATATATTGAATATATATATTAATATTAGTCGGAGAGGTGGCCGAGTGGTTTAAGGCAGCGGTCTTGAAAACCGCCGACGAGAAATCGTCCGAGAGTTCGAATCTCTCTCTCTCCGCAAATTAAAAAAATTGAAAAAAATCAAAAATTATTTTAGTTTTTATAAAAAATAAAATTTTATTACAAATTTTAACCAATTAATATAAAAATTTTATTCAACATTAGATAAAACTTCAATTTCTACACGACGATCGGGAGCTAAACAACTAATCAATAAAGACTTATCTTCTATATCATTACATACCTGATCGGTTAATGGGTATAATGAACCTGCTCCTCTTACGATAATCATATCTCTAGAAAAACCTTTAGATGTTAAATAATTTTTTATACTGTAAGCACGATCTTCAGATAATTTTTGATTATATTTTTGATTTCCTATTTTATCTGTATGACCTAAAAGTATAATAGAAATATTTTTTAATTTCATCTTTTTAATATCTTCATGCAATTTATTTAATTTATCATAAGCGCTAGGTTGTAATTTTGTGCTATTAAATGCAAATTTAATATTTTCATTGATTGTACTATATTGTGTATTTAATACTTCAGGATCATAAGATGAAAAAATATCATTTATATCAGATTTACCAAACTTCCAACCAATAGAAAAAATAGCATCTCCTAAATATGGTTTAACAGAAGAATTAAGAATATTTTTAAAGCTATTTTTCCAATTATAATCTAATCTAGTAATTAAATAATCATTAAATATATATTCAGCTCCGATAGATATACTCGGCAATAATGCTGAATCTTTAGTAAACATATTTGTAAAAGTACTTTTAGATGTAAGATTCTGGGAAAGTATTCCTCCACCTAGTTTAGTGTATAAATTAAATTCTTCTAGAATTGGATATGATAATTTTGTTGCTATTTGAATAGTGTTAGATCGAATATTATTTTGATTTTTTTGAAATATATCATAAAAAAATCCATTAGCATTATTCTCTATTTCTAGACTCATATACGGATTAAATTGATATCCTAAAAACATACCTAAAATTGGCGCACTTAATGTTTCTTGTAAATCATTGGTGTTTGAAGTTTGAGCAGTATTTATATAATTTTTAAAAGGATTAATATTTGACCATCCCATTTTGGCACCCATATACCATCTGTTTTGATTATTTTCTTCAGCACAAACAGAGGTAACTAAGCTTGTTAATAAAAAAAATATAATAGCACAAGCTTTTTTTTTCATTATTAGACTCCATTATTTAAAATAAATGATAAATAAAATACAACAAATATATTTATTATATAATAAATATTATATTAATAATATATAATCATTGTTTATGATTCATATATTATTAATATAATATTGATATCATTTAAAGTTTTTTATAAGAAATGTGCAACCACTGTATTCCTAAAATATATAATGTAAATAAATATCCAAAACTAGCAATGAAAATTACAAAACATAAACGTATAATTTTATAAAAAAAAGATCCTATATGCCAAATTGGCATAATTTTTAATAAAAATATTAAAATTAACAACATCACGAATGTTGCAATAATGATATGAAATAGAAAAACATACTCACTTAATCTAAAATAGATGATATTTTTTACGTACAACTCCCGAAAAAGTAATAAAACATTAATCCAACTGGATATACTAATAGATAAAGCAAGACCAGCATGTTTAAAGTAAAAAATTGAAATTGGGTTAATTAATTGAATTGATATAAGTGTTAATAATGAAATTTTTATTGGAATATTCATTTCTTCTCGAGCATAAAAAGATAAAGTTAAAACTTTTACTAAAACAAAAGCAATTAAACCAAAAGAATATAATTTTAATACCTGAGCTGTCATATCAACATCAAATTCTGTAAATTTTCCATATTGAAAAAGTACTATAATTATAGGTTTAGCTAACACAAACAATCCTAAAGCACTAGGAATAGATAAAATAAAAGCAATTCGAAAACCCCAATTTAATAATTGTTTATATTCTAAATGTATACTTTTTTTGAAGTATTGAGTCAGAGGAGTAAATAAAATAGTACTTAATGATACACCTAAAATACTAACAGGAAATTCTATTAATCGATCAGCATAATATATCCAGGATATAGATCCTGCGCTTAATAACGAACTAAAAATAGTATTAATTACTAAAGATATTTGATTTGCAGATATTCCTAAAATAGCTAATCCCATTTTCTTTAAAATTCTTAAAAGACCAGTATGATAAAAATTTATTTTTGGCATCACTAACATATTAATTTTATATAAAAATGGAAATTGATAAAACAATTGAATTAAACCACCTATAATTACAGCCCATGATAAAACAATAATTGACGGGTAAAAAAAAGTATTAAAAAATATAGAAAAAAAAATCAAACTAATATTTAAAAATATTGGAGATAAAGCTGGAATAGCGAAATAGTTCCAACTGTTTAAAATTGCTGCACATAATGAAGATAAAGAAATTAATAAAATGTAAGGAAACATGATTATTAACAAATTTGCAGATAATATTAATTGATCAGGTTGTTTTGAAAAACCTGGAGCAGTGATCTTAATTATAAATTGAGAACAAAACATCCCTGAAATAATTATGAATAACAGAATACAAATCATAAAACCAGAAATAGAAGAAATCAAATTTTTTATATATTTTTTATTTTTATGATTTTTGTACTCTATAAATACCGGAGTGAAGCATTGAGCAAAAGCACTTTCAGTAATACGACGTAATAAATTAGGGATTTTGAAGGATATAAAAAAAGCATCAGTGTAAATAGATGCTCCAAACATACTAGCAATTAAAATATCACGAATAAAACCTAATATACGACATATGAAAGTCATAAAACTAATAGATATTAAAGATTTTAAAAGATTCATGCTAAAATAACCTATATAGTCTAAAAAAATATTTTAACATGCACTCATGAAGATATTTAAAATAAATTTTTTACAACTATTCTGAAATAAATTTTTAACATATGTATATAATTTTTTAATTCCTAAATAGGTGATATATTTTTTTAAAAAACTATCAATATTTTCTATAGTAAAAATTTTTATATATTACTAATAATATCTATAATTAAACATTATTGTTTTAGATTCGATATTTTCAATTTAATTTCAATTAAATCTTTAAGTCAATGTTTGTATTATTAATTATAGATATTTCATGAACGCCAAATAATTCTAAAAATTTTTGATTTAAATAAAAGTTTTTATTCATTATAATTTTATTTTGACGATTTAAATTTCTTAATAAAATACATTTTTTATTTATCTGTTTAATATAATGATTTAATTCTTCATCTTTATACGGTAAAAAAATAGAATTTTTTTTTTCAAACAATAATTTTTCTTGATTTGCAATAAAATACTCTTTAAATAACTTTTCTTTTTTTTTTATAATAGATTCTAAAAGATGAATATTATTACTGATATTTAATAAAATAATATTTTCTCTATTTAATAATATTTCTATTGAACATAAAATCTTTTCTATTTTTTTTAGAATGTTTATTAATTTTTTCATATTAATATTTTAACATTACTTGGAGTAAAATGTATAATCTCTTATCTTTGCATAAAGATGTTATTACATCAATAAAAAAATATATTTATTTTACAAAGAAATAATAACTTTACCATCTTTGTTTACAATACCATTAATAATTTTCCCAAAGTTTGTTTTGACACGTATTTTATCATTTTCAGCTCCATTGTTTAATGCTTTTGCTTTTGTTGAAATAGTAAAATTATTACCTTGAATAATAATTTCTACCTCTTGATTAATATGAACTAACCAAATTGGACGAGTCATAAATGACGTAATGATTTGTAATGGGAAAATATCACGTACACTCACTCGACCTACAATATCTTGTTTTTTTTGATAAGCATGATTAGGTAAGTTATCTAAACGACCTATTAAAGTTTTTAAATCTGATTCTTTTATTATCATGCCATGGCGTATATACTTATGCGCAACAATATATTCTCCTTTAGATTGAACTTCTACTGTCAAGTAATATTTTGATTGATTACAAGTTAGTAACAAATCAAATAGTCCAATAGTATGCATATTATTTAAAATAGAAAAAATAGGTCTTTGACAAAATTTAATTTTTTTATTTAATGGGGTACGTATTATTACATTAATATTATCATGATTAAAAAATTTTTCTTTTTTTAAAAAATTACTTATCTTATCAGATAAAACAAAAGAATCTAGTAACTTTGCCGAAGCGGACAAAGAATTTACTGATATAAAAACGAAAAATAAAATAAAATATATTTTTGTCTTCATTAATTAATTTTTCCTTAATATCAACCTTTATTGTTTGCATTTTTTATTATTTAATTTATATTAACATTTTAAATAATCATTTGCTTGATAGAAATTATATTATAGTTATAATAAAAAATATTTAGTATAATATAAAAAAATGTTTTTTAGAAGTTTGAAAATATTTCAAAAATTTAAAAATTTTTAAAAAATCGATATTTTAAAAAAATAAAATATTTCATCAAAAATTTTAAAAAAATTTATATAAATTAAGGATAAAAAATATGTTCGATAAAATCAATCACATATTTGATTTTAGTCAACAAGCATTAAATGTATATGCTAAAAGACAAGAAATTTTATCTTCGAATATTGCTAATGCTGATACACCTGGATATAAAGCGATAGATATTGATTTTAAAAATGAATTTAATAAAATACTCAAAAAACGTAAAAATCATACATTGTTGATTAATTTAGACAGAACGTCTCCTAATCACTTACATGCTAAATCTGAAAATAATTTTTATTTAGAAACATTGCCTGTATTTACTAATCAAATTAAAAAAGATGGTAATACAGTTAATATGGATCGAGAAAGAATTGAATTTCTTAATAACAGCTTAAAATATCAAGCTAATTTAATTTTTTTAAAAAATCAAATTAAAAATATGATATATGTTATAAAAGGATAACTTTAAATTATGTCTCTTTTAAATATATTTAACATTGCTGGATCAGGAATGATTGCTCAATCAGAAAAAATAAATGTTATTGCTAGTAATTTAGCTAATATAGACAGTGTAACTTATAAAAATGGAAAATTTTATCCTTATATTGCTAAACAAGTAATTTTTTCGTCAGATAATTTAGAAAATTCTAATATATCTGGAGTTAAAGTATCTCATATAATTAATAGTTCAAATCCCATGAACATAATATATGATCCGAGTAGTCCTATGGCAAATAATGAAGGATATGTTGTAAAATCAAATGTTAATCCTATTACAGAAATGGTCAACAATATTTCAGCATCAAGAAGCTATCAAGCTAATATAGAAGTATTAAAAACAGCAAAAAATATGATTCTAAAAACATTAACAATTGGAGAATAATTAAGATAAATATGATCACTTATCAAACTATAAATAATCATTTTATACAACAAAATCATACTATTCTTCCAAACAATTCAACAGATTCATCTAATCCATTGAATTTACAAAAAAATTTTTTAACTTTATTAATTGCTCAAATTCAAAATCAAGATCCTACCAATCCTATTAAAAATACTGAATTAACATCACAATTAGCACAAATTAATATAGCCAGTGGTATAGAAAAATTAAATAATTCTGTAAATCAAGTATCAAACCAAATTAATAATAGTCAAAAAATTCAATTGACTTCATTAATTGGACGTCACATCATGATACCTAATAATCAAATTATACATACTAAAGATATTCCAACAAAATTTGGAATAGAATTAATTAGTCATGCTACTTTAATTAAAGTAAATATTTTAGATCATAATAACAACATTTTATATGAAAAAACGATAAAAAATAAAGAACCAGGAATATATACTTTTTCATGGGACGGAAAAGATCTACATAATAATATTATGACAACTGGAAAATACTATATTTCCGTAACAGCTACAAATAATAATAAAATAGTTCCGGTGGAAAGTTTGTCAGAATCAGTAGTACATAACATTATCACATCTTCTTCGGATCCTATAATTGATTTAGGACCAGAAGGAAATATAAAACCATTTGATATTCGAGCAATTCTTGAATAAACATTCAATAATCTTTAAACAATTAACTAAAAGGAAAAAGAAATTATGTCAGAATCAGCGAATGGATTACGAGTTATTAATGATTCTTTAGTATTGACATCTAGCAACATCGCTAATACATCTACTATAGGATATAAATCTAGTAAACCTGTTTTTTTTGATATATTTTCTACATCAGTATATTCGAAAAATCCTGTTGCTAATGGTGTTAGTATTTTAAGAAATATACAAGATTTTAGTAATGGAACATTAATATCAACTAATCGGGATCTAGATATAGGAATTGCAAACGAAGGATTTTTTCGTGTTTTAGATTCTAAAGGTGACATACATTACACAAGAAATGGTCAATTTATACTGGATAACAACAAAAATATTGTAAATATGCAAGGAATGTATTTAACAGGTTATAATCAAAAACATGTAAATAATGTGTTTGATACATCTAATATAGAAAAAATTAATTTAAAGAATGCGTATAAATTAGAATGCAAACCAACAACTGAAATAAAATTTCAAGCATATTTAAATAGTCAGATGAATAAAATTTCAAATACAAATAATTCTAATGATTCATCAGCTGATTTAGAAGCATATACCAATAGTATTAATATATATAAAAAAAATGGTGAAAAAGAAAAAATTGATATTTCATTTAGTAAACTAGAAAATAATAAATGGCAAGTCCATGTTAAATCAAATAATCCGGATAATGAAGCTGGTATTGATCAAAATTTTGAATTGAAATTTTCTCCAAACGGAGAATTAACGTCTGATAGTATAATGAATATTAAATCTAATAACTCACAATATAGTAATATTAAATTAGATTTAACTGGTACTGTAGAAACAAAAGAAACAAATAATAATTTTGAACAACCTAGTCAAAATGGATATTCTCGAAGCAAATTAAAATATTTTACTATTTCACCTAACGGAGAAATTATTGGAGCATATGAAAACCAACAAAATAAAATAATAGGTCAAATATTATTGTCTAAATTTATCAGCCCTGAAAATCTTCGACCTGAAACTGGCAATTTATGGTCTGCTACTGCTGAAACTGGAACAGAAATAATTGGTATAGCAGGACAATCTGGTTTTGGTACTTTAGTAAGTAGGTCCTTAGAAATGTCTAATGTAGATTTAAATAAAGAATTAATTAACATGATTGTTCAACAACGTAATTATCAATCAAATGTTCAGTCCTTTAAAGCAGAAGATAAAATGATAAATACATTAATTAATTTACGTTAAATATATTATGAATAAGGTTTAAAAATATCATGGATAATTCAATATACGAATCTATGACAGCAGCTAATCGACTGTTAGAAAAACAAAATATTATTTCTAATAATTTAGCTAATATTTCTACAACTGGTTTCAAAGAAAAATTTATTTTTATAATACATAATGATATAAACGATGATTATTATAATAATATTCGAGAATATTATAATCTTACTTCAGGGGGGCTAGATCATACCAACAGAAATTTAGACGTATATGTTAAAGGTGACGGTTGGTTAGTCGTAAAAGATGCTAATGGAAAAGAAGCATATACAAAAAACGGTCATTTAAATATTAATCAAAAAAACCAATTAACTATTCAGAATCATACAGTTGTAGGAAACAATTGCAGTATTATTGTTCCAAATAATGGAACTTTAAACATTTTATCTAATGGAGTTATTCAATTAATACAAAATTATCATAATCATATTATTAAAAATAAAATAGGTTCATTAAAATTAGTACATCTACCTATTAATGATTTAATACATAAAGAAAATGGATTATTTTATTTAAAAAATAATAGTAAAAAAGCAAATTACAACACTATTAAACATAGTAATGATATACGTTTACAATCTGGTATGTTAGAATCCAGCAATGTTAATTCTGCACAAAATATGATTGAATTAATCTCAAATGCCAGACAATTTGAAATGCAAATGAAAATGATATCTACATACAATCAAAATGCAGAATATGCAAATCAATTGATAAATATTAACAATTAACATAAGTAGGATAAAATAGTTATGATGTCTTCTTTATGGATTGCTAAAACTGGACTTGATGCTCAGCAAATTAATATGAACGTTATTTCTAATAACTTAGCTAATGTAAGTACTAATGGATTTAAACGATCTAGAGCAGTTTTTGAAGATTTAATGTATCAAAATATACATGAAGCTGGCGCAAATTCTTCTATGGATACAACATTACCGTCAGGATTACAAATAGGAACCGGAGTAAGACCAGTATCAACTGAACGAATTCATAGTCAAGGAAATTTATCTAAAACCGATTCTTTAAAAGATGTTGCAATTAATGGACCAGGTTTTTTTCAAGTACAATTACCGGATGGAAATATCGCGTATACACGTGATGGTTCTTTTCAATTAGATCAAAATGGTCAATTAGTAACAAATAGTGGTTTTTCTATTTTGCCTGAATTAATTATTCCACCTAATGCTACAAACATTAATATAGCACGAGATGGCGTGGTTAGCGTAATTACACAAGGACAAACACAGCCTACTGTTATAGGTCAATTAAGCATAACAAATTTTATTAATAATTCTGGATTAGAAAGTTTAGGAGAAAATTTATATCAAGAAACACTAGCATCAGGTGCTCCAATTGATAGCACTCCTGGTTTAAATGGAACAGGATTATTGTACCAAGGATACGTAGAAACTTCTAATGTGAATGTAGCTGAAGAATTAGTTAATATGATTCAAACACAACGAGCATATGAAATAAATAGTAAATCTATTAGTACATCGGATCAAATGTTACAAAAACTATCACAATTATAAGTTTTCATATTAAATATATAATGCAATTTATATATTTTTTAAAAATATACTATTAAATATATAATATTAAAGGTAACTTTTTCGTGATAAAGTTATTTATTTCTAAAATTAAATACTATTGTGCTATTGTTGTTTTATTAACATTGCAAAGCTGTGCTAATTTTGAACAACATAATCCATTAGTAGGAAATATTAAAACTGCTGTTTCTCCGAATATTTGGCCTAAATTTAATAATGGTTCTCTATTTCAGGAAATAACGCCAGTAAATTATGGGTATCAAGCACTATTTGAAGATCATCGTCCACATAATATTGGAGATACAGTCACTGTAGTATTACAAGAAAATATCAGTGCCAGTAATAGTTCATTTTCAGATATAAGTAGACATGGTCATACGAATTTAGGTATGAAAATTAACCCTGGACAGTGGAATTCTATATTCGGTTTAAATTTTAACGATGATGCGACTGGATTAGATGCAATAGGTGGAAATAATTTTCATGGTATAGGCAATAATTCAGCTAAAAATCATTTTACTGGTTTAATTACAGCCACTGTACAATCAGTTTTACCTAATGGTAATTTAAGAATTATTGGAAAAAAACAAGTATCTATTAACAACGGCACTGAATTTATTCGTTTTTCAGGTGTGATTAACCCTAATAATATAAATAAAAATAATTTTATTATATCTACTAACATTGCTGATGCACGAATTGAATATTTTAGTCGTGGAAATATAAATCACGTTCAAAAAATGGGATGGTTTCAAAGATTGTTATTAAAAATATCTCCTATATAAATATATTGTAATTACAATCATACAATTTTATAACATAATATAATTTTATATTGTATTTAATTTCATAAAGAACATTTTGTTCTTTATGAAAACTATAAAAAATTAAAAAAATCACAATTTTCATCTGCAACATGTTCACATATATTATAATAATTTTTTAAAAATATATTCATAAAGGTTTATTTTATGTATAAACAAATATTTTTATTGATGAAATTAATTTTTTTGATTTTTATAAGTTTTTCATCATTTTTACATGCTGAAAAAATACGTGACTTAACTAGTATTCAGGGTATTCGAGACAATCAACTAATTGGTTATGGTTTAATCGTAGGTTTAGATGGAACTGGGGATCAATCAACACAAATTCCATTTACTAATCAATCGTTAAGTAATATGTTATCACAATTAGGCATAAGTATATCTAAAAATACTAATATGCATTTAAAAAATGTTGCGGCAGTTATTGTTACCGCAAATTTACCACCATTTGGTCATACAGGAGAACAGATAGATGTTGTAGTCTCATCTATGGGAAATGCCAAAAGTCTTAAAGGAGGTATGTTATTAATGACTCCTTTAAAAGGCGCAGATAATAAGATTTATGCAATTGCTCAAGGAAATGTATTTGTATCAGATAAATATAATAATAAAAATCAACGACAATTTATGCATAATAATCAAGTGAATTCTGGGAAAATTCATAATGGCGCAATCATTGAACGTGAAATTAATACTAATTTTGGAAAACAAAAAACAATTAATTTACAGTTAAATAAAGAAAATTTTGGTATAGCACAACGTATAAGTGATATGATTAATGTTAAATATCCTGATACAGCTACTCCTATTGACGCAAAAACAGTGCAATTGAATACTTCACCAAATAATGATATACAAGTACATATGCTTTCCAATATTCAAGATATAGATGTCACCCTGCCTGAACAAGAGGCAAAAGTTGTAGTTAATACACGTACTGGTTCAGTAGTTATTAATAAATCAGTAAAATTACGATCTTGTGTTATATCTAATAGCGATATGTCTATAATCATTGATAACATACAAAATGAAAAAAGCAATCTAAATTTATTTCAATCATTGAATATAAATAATAATTTTAAGAAAAATCAAAATAATAGAGATTATGTAGATAATTTATCTCTTGATAAAGATGATTTAAATAATATAGTTAATGCACTTAATGCAATAGGCACTAAAACTGATGAATTAATGTCTCTTTTACAACTAATGCAAAGTGCCGGATGTCTTCATGCTAAATTGGAAGTGATTTAATGAAAGATGAATTATCACTACTGAGTATATCAAATTACAATACACAATTTGTTAATGAACTCAAATATCAAATACATAATAATCCAAAAAAATATACTGTAGAAACAGCTAAACAAGTAGAAAGTGTATTTATTCAAATATTACTCAAAAGTATGCGTAATACTTTATTAAAAAATGATTTATTTGATAGCAATCAAAGTCGTTTATATACTGATATATATGATCAAAATATATCTGAAGAAATGAGTAAAAAAGGAATAGGATTAACTGATATTATTTTAAAACAAATTCACATGCAAAAAAATATGTTTTAAAAAAATATGTTATTTGAAAGGAAGAAAAATATGAGTACTGTATTGAATACCGCTATTTCTGGTATGAATGCAATGAAAAAACTTATTGATCATACTATGAAAAAAATTAATAATCCTCATAAAAATAGTGAAGTTACACAAATTTTTATGGAAAATTCTATACAACGTGATAATCCTAACGCTATTTCATTGCAAGTTAAAGAAATATACGACGAATATAATGATTTTATTACAACAGAAAAACGTAAAACTAATTCTCAGATTCAAAATGAAGAAATGAAAATTGAACAATTACTAAAATTAGAAGATTTGCTATGTGACAAATCTGACTTATTTAATACATTAATTAGTGATTTATACAATGAAATAAAACAAGATATGATCTTGAACCATTCAAATGCAATTAGTCAAAATATTACAAGTAAATTGAATGATATCATTTTTTCAATTAAAGATTTTAATCATAAGTTACGTTTTTTAGAAACAGATCTCAAACAATCTGTAATTGATAATGTCAAAAAAGCTAATGCACTGATTGATGCAATTCATGATATTACTATGGACATACAATATTTTCCTATTTCACGAATGCATAATACAATCAATGGTTTAATTGACAAACGAGAAAATTTAGTTGATGAATTAAATACTTTAGTTGGAGTTAAAGTTGTAAAACAACATAATAATTATGCAGTTTATTTAAATAATGGCATATCTTTAATAGATAATAATCATAAACAAAATTTAATGCCATTAACATCACTATCTGATGCTCAATATATTAGTATAGGATATGTTGAAAATGATTATAGTAGACCAATAAAAATAGAAAATATGATTTCAAGTGGTATTTTAGGGTCTCTTTTGCAATTTCGTAAAGAAGAATTAACAAATGCAAGAAATAAAATAGGACAATTGACAGTTGATTTTGCGAATCGTATAAATCAATATGCTGAATTAAGATATAGCCGTTTTGAAAATCACGAAAAAAAATTTTTTAATTTTAGCGACCCAGAAACAATACAAAGTTCAACTAATACTTCTTCTACTCAGACATTAGTACGTTGGGAAGATGGAAAACATGCACAAGCTACTGATTATATTATATATTTTAAAAATAATATTTGGACTGTGACAAGAATGTTGGATGGTAGTATAGCCAAACATAATATGTATCAAAAAGATAATATTACATCTATAAATTTTGATGGTATTCAATTATTAATTAAAGGTGAACATGCTGATGGTGATATTTATATGATCAAACCATATTCTAAGACATTAGATACTTTACAATTATCAATAGATACAAACGATCCATTTACATTATCATCAGTAAAACACACTAATCAGCTTAATCCAAAAAATTCTGAAATAACAAATCAATTTAATATAGATAATTTGATAGATCATCAAAAAAAATTAGACCAATCTTATCAAAAATTTTCTAAATCTATATCGTACAAGGATCATGTTTTAGAAGAAAAGCTTCCTTTTGAAAAAAGTATGATGAAAATACTTGAAAACAAACAAATGAATCTTGATAATGATTCTGATTTTCATTTTAATGAATTAAATTATGAGCAAGCATGTTATCTTGCAAATGTTAAAATTTTAGCAACGGCAGAAAAAATTTTTAATGAAATTATTGATTGTTATAGTTAATAAATTTTATTAGTTATTATAAACAATAAAAACTTACTACAAGTAAGTTTTTATTGTATGTATTAAAATATTAATATATTTTTTACAATATATTAATTTAATTGTATATTAAATATTTTTTTTAGGCGTTGAAACAGGCGAATTAGAAAAATTTGTTGCTGCATGTACACCTGCAGAAAATTTTTTATTACATTTTAAACTTATCATAACTGAATTAAACTTCAGTATATTGTGTATTGGATTTAAATCAAACATTTCAGATATTTTAGTAATCGGAGCGCTTGATTGAGTTTTATAATTACTATTTATATTAGATTGATTGCAAAATAAGTTATTCTTGTTTAAGATAAATATTTTTTTTTCCTTATGATTGAGTAAAAATTTTGAACTTATCACTTTTGAATTAATATTTTTATTTTTTTTATATTTTTTAAAAAGATTATTTTTGTTAATTCTTTTTTTAACATAAGACAAATGTTTATTATTAATATTTTGTTTCTGAGCTAATAAAAAAGAAAAATTTATTTTCTGATTATAAAGTATATTAATTGATGATTTGATTTCATCTAATAATAGCATAATTGGATATTTTACTAATACTGTCTTTGATGGTGATTTAAAAATAAATTTTAAAGCAATTTTAAATAAAAAATATTGAATGTTAGAAAAATATAAAAAACTATGATTTATAAGTTTATTTCTTACAATATTAGAAAAATTAAAATATTGAATTAATTGAGAATTATTATTTACATAATGATTATATTGATTTAATAAGATTATAGGATATATAATTTTTTTATGTATATTTTTTCTATTTAAATTATATATGTCAAATATATTCTCTTTTTTTTTAATATTATAAAAAATATTATTTTGATTACTAATATTGCATTGTTTATTTTTAAAAAATTGTATATTACGTTTTTCATAAAATAAATAAGTTTGTTTTAAATAATAATGTTCATTTTTTTTTAAAAACTTAAGCAGTTTATTGCTATAAATAATATTTGTTATATTATTTTTACATATTTGTGATGTAATAAATTTTTTATTTTTTTGAAAATTATTTTTGTTAAAAATATGACGATTATTATGTTCTTTTAAAAAAATATTATTTTTACGAGAATTTTTGTTAAAGATACTACTTGTAATTAATATATTTTTCAGTGAAAATGAACTTTTTAACCAATCTATTACTTTAAATATAAAACTAACATTGGTTTGATATTTTTTTTTTAGAAAAATATTTTTATGTATTTGATTATAATTACTTTTTTTATGTTCTGTGATATCAATTTTATTTTTACATTTATTTACATTCTCAAACGTGATGAAATTAGTATAATTACATTTTTTCTTCATTTTTGTTGTAAAAATTTTTTTGTTTAACAATTTTGAAATTGTATTTTTTTTTATGTTAGCTATACTATAGCTCATAGAACTTTTACTTGTATTTTTTTTGATTCTTGACACAGAATAATGCGGAGTTTTCATTTTTTTACTAGGAATAATAATAGTTTTTCCACCAGCTTGACGTTTTTCAATTGCATACACTGCTTCACGTTTTTCATTTAATAAATAACAAGCAATTTCTATAGGAACAATAGCTCGTACTTCATAAGTATTTTCTTTTAAAGCTTCTTCTTCAATTAAACGTAAAATTGATAAAGATAGTGATTCACTATCTCTAATAGTACCTGTTCCTGTGCATCTTGGACAAATATGATAACTAGATTCACCTAAAGATGAACTTAATCTTTGTCTAGACATTTCTAACAAACCAAATTGAGAAATTTGACCAATTTGAATTCTTGCTCTATCTTCTCGAGCAATTTCACGTAATCTATTTTCAATAGCTCTTTGATGGCTAATAGGAGACATATCAATAAAATCGATAACTATTAAACCCCCTAAATCTCGTAAACGTAATTGACGAGAAATTTCATCCACCGCTTCAAGATTTGTATTAAATGCTGTCGATTCTATATCTGTACCAATTTTAGAACGAGACGAGTTAATATCAATAGCTGTTAAAGCTTCAGTGCTATCAAGCATTATCGAACCGCCAGAAGGTAATCTGACTTTTCTTTGAAAAGCCGAATTTATTTGTGTTTCAATCTGAAAATAACTAAAAAGAGGAATATCTCCAGTATACAATTTAATTTTATTAGCAAAATCTGGCCTACCTAAAAAATTAATATGTTCTTGTGCTAATTTAAATATTTTAGGATTATCAATTAAAATTTCTCCAATATCTTTACGTAAATAATCTCGAAATGCACGAAAAATAATATTACTTTCTTGGTGAATTAAAAAAGGAGCTTTTACTGTATTTGCTATTTTTTGAATTTTTTTCCAATGTTCTAATCGAAGTGATAAATCCCATTGTAATGATTCTATTGATTTTCCAGATCCAGCAGTTCTGATAATTAAACTCATATTTTCAGGATATATTAATAAATTTAATGATTCTTTTAATAACAATCTATCATTACCTTCAATTCTTCTTGAAATACCACTTGATTTAGAGCTATTTGGCATAAGCACTAAATAACTTCCAGCTAAACTAATAAAAGTCGTTAAAGCAGCTCCTTTTTTTCCTCGTTCTTCTTTATTTATTTGTACAATAAGTTCTTGTCCTACTTGTACTATTTCTTGAATATTAACACGTAAATTAGAAATATATTGATCAGGAAAATACTCTTGAGAAATATCTTTTAATGGCAAAAATCCATTTTTTTTTTCACCATAATCTATAAAAACAGCTTCTAAACTAGGTTCTATGCGAGTAATTTTTCCTTTATATATATTTGATTTTTTTGATTCAGATTTAGCACTTTCTATATCAAGATCATATAAACGTTGACCATCAACTAAAGCCACGCGCAACTCTTCCTGCTGAGTTGCATTAATTAACATTCTTTTCATTATAACTTTTTCTCTCTTATTTTTATAAATAAGTAAACACATCAACAGGAAATATAAAATATTAGTAAATTATTTGTTGTACAAAAAATAATCAAAATATATATAATAACTTCTAAAGAAAATTTTCTTAAAACATTAATATATAGTTAATTATTATATATAAATATCAACATTTTAAAAAATATATATGTCAAAACATAATTAATATATTTATATATATAAATATATTATAATAAATAAAAATTATAAAATTACTTACAAATCGAATTTTTAATGAAATATGAAACTATACCTATATCTATTATATATATTAATAAAAATATGATAAATCAAAGAATAGATAATTTTTTATTTAATAAATTTAAAACCGTTCCTAAAAGTATGATTTATCGTATTATTAGAAAAGGAAAGATTCAAATTAATCAAAAAAAAATAAAACCAAATTATAAATTACAAATTAGAGATATCTTAAAAATTCCATCAATAAAAATTATATGTCATTCAAACAAAAAAATTATTCCCTTGAATAAAGAAAAAATTTTGATGAATAGCATTTTATATGAAGATAGTGATTTATTAATTATTAACAAACCTTCAGGAATAGCAGTTCATGGTGGAAGTGGATGTAGTTTTGGTGTTATAGAATATTTTAGAAAATTTCGCCCAAGAGATAAATATCTTGAACTTATACATCGTATTGATCGTGAAACATCAGGAATTTTAATGTTAGCAAAAACACGTCAATCTTTATTATCAATGCATCAACAATTAAGAGACAAAAAAATAAAAAAAGAATATATAGCATTAGTGCATGGTTTATGGCCTGATAATATAAAAAAAATTTCAGAACCTATTTTAAAAATAAAATTTAAAAATAATCAAAAAAAAGTTTTAATTCATCAACATGGCAAACCCGCAATAACTAATGTCTATATTAAAAAACAATTTTCTAATTCAACATTATTATCTATTTTTCCTAAAACTGGAAGAACACATCAAATTCGTGCACATACTTTGCATGTAGGGCATCCAATATTTTTTGATAAACGTTATGGCAAAAGTGATTTAGATATGAACATTAAAAATAGTATTAATATTTGTAGATTATTACTTCATGCTTATAAAATTCATTTTGTTCATCCAAAACATGGTCATAACATGTTTGTTACTGCTCCAATAGATATAAGTTTTAAAAATTATTTAAATAATATGATATAGTTTGTATAAACTAATATTTATAAAAAAATAATTATTAAATTAATATAAAATAATTACATGAGAATAATAAAATATGGCAGTACAAAAACATAAACCTACTCGTTCTAAAAGAGGAATGAGACGCTCTCATGACTCTTTATTAGAACCTACTTTATCTAAAGATAAATTTTCTGATGAAGTACATGTTAGACATCATATTACTCCAAAAAGATATTATAAAGGAAAAAAGGTTATTTAAAAATATTTTTATTAAAATGGCACTTTTATCTAGTGCCATTTTATAAAAATCAAAAAATAACATTGATTCAATATATTTTAAGTTAATACATAATAGTTCAAAAACTATGAATCTTTTAATATGAATATTTTCATAAATATTAATTTATATAAATTTAAATACAATTATATAATTATTTTGACTAAAAGGTAATTATATTATGACTGAATTTGCAATGTTATTTCCAGGACAAGGTTCGCAATATGTTGGTATGTTATCTTCTTATTTTAATACTAAAACAAACAATATTTTTAAAGACACTTTCAATGAAGCATCAGATTATATTCATTATGATTTATTAAAACTCATACAAAAAGGACCGAAATTAACTTTAAATCAAAGTCAATACACACAAGCGTCCATTTTAACTGCTTCATTAGCAATATATCGTTTTTGGAATTATCAAAAAGGTATACTACCATTATTTATGTCAGGACATAGTCTTGGTGAATATTCTGCATTAGTATGTTCTAATTCTATAAAATTTTCAGATGCATTAAATATTGTTTTTATTAGAGGAAAACTTATGCAAAAAATTACTCAAAATAAATCTACTTTAATGCAAGCAATTATTGGTATAGATAAAAAAAAAATCGAACATATTTGTACAACAGTATCAAATAAAAAAATAGTATCTTTAGCAAGCATAAATTCTAATGATCAAATAGTGATTGTTGGGGATGAATGTGCAGTCAATAAAGCTTCTATAAACTGTAAAAAAATAGGTGCTCAAAAAATATTTAAAATGAATCTTAATATACCTGCTCATTGTATATTAATGAAGCCAATATCTCAAAAATTAAAAAAAATATTAAAAATTACTAATATCATTTCACCAGAAATCCCAGTTATTAATAATGTAGATGTAAAAATAGAACATAGTAAAAAAAAAATTATTAATGCATTAATTAGACAAATTTATAATACTGTAAGATGGAAAGAAATTATAGATTTAATAAAATCAAAAAATATATTTACTATGCTAGAAATTGGTCCAAATCAAATTTTAACTAATTTAAATAAAAAAGATCAAAATATAAATTCATTTAATACTAATAATTTAACAAACTTTTTAATAGCATTTAATAAAATTAACTATAAATAACATGAAAATAGATAAAAAAACCGCATTAATAATAGGTGCAAGCCGAGGCATAGGAAAAGTTATAGCTAAAAAACTAATTAAAAAAGGCATTACAGTCATTGGAACATCTACTACAAAAAATGGAGTAAAAATAATTAATGATTATTCGAAAAATAATGGATTTGGTTTAGTATTGGATTTGAAAAACACTCATTCAATTTCAGATAAAATAAAAGAAATTTATACACAGAAATACTCTATTGATATTCTAATTAATAACGCTGGAATCAAAAAAGATAATTTATTAGTTAATATGACACATCAAGAATGGGAAGATGTTATAAAAATAAATTTATCATCAATATTTTATCTTGTTAAATCTGTCATTCGCCCAATGATTAAAAAAAAACAAGGTAGAATTATTACAATTGGATCAATAATAGCTAATATCGGAAATAGAGGGCAAGTCAATTATAGTGCTTCTAAATCAGGCTTAATAGGATTTCATAAATCATTAGCATTAGAAGTAGCATCTCAAGGTATTACAGTAAATATTATTTCTCCTGGTTTAATTAAAACAGATTTTATTAAAACGTTAAACTCTATACAATATCAAAAATATTTATCGAGTATTCCTATGAATAGAATAGGATATAAAGACGAAATAGCTAATGCAGTTATGTTTTTAGCATCAAAAAAAGCATCATATATTACTGGACATACATTACATATTAATGGAGGTATGTATATGATATAATCATATTCAATTTAGTTTATTAAATTAATATATTTTAATTAAATAGAGAAACTCAAACATGCATAATATTGAAAAAAAAATTAAAAAAATCATTGTTGAAAAACTTGACATTAAAGAAGAAGACATTCTTCATAATGCTTCATTTATTCACGATCTTGGAGCTGATTCTTTAGATACAGTAGAATTAATTATGGCATTAGAAGACGAATTTAATATTGAGATTTCAGATAAAGACGCAGAAAGAATTACAACTATACAAGAAGCTGTTAATTTTATTAAAAATAATTGTTCAAAAAATAATAATTGATTTTTTGATAATAAATTTTAGTTTATATTATTTTATTTGAAATGATATAAAAATAAAATAATTCATGCCATATTAATAAGTACTTAACAATATGATTAAAAATAAATTTATTGTAGTTGAAGGATTAGAAGGAGCAGGAAAAACTCACGCATGTATATATATTAAAAATATATTATATAAACGGTATAATATTAAAAATATATTATTAGTACGTCAACCGGGTAGTACATTCATTGCAGAAATAATAAGAAAATTAATTAAAAAAAAATTTTATTTTGAACATCTTACTAAAGAAACAGAATTATTATTAATGTATGCAGCTAGAATACAATTAATTGAAACCAAAATTAAGCCTGCATTAAAAAAAGGAATATGGGTTATATCCGATCGTCATGACCTCTCATCTATAGCTTATCAGGGAGGGGGATTAGGTATTAATAAGATAATTATTAATCAATTAAAATTATTATTTTTACATGATTGTACTCCAGATTTAACTATATACTTAGACGTTTGTCCAAAAATTGGTTTAAAAAGAGTATTAAATCGAAATTCACTCGATGCAATTGAAAGTCGATCTTTAGAATTTTTTAAAAGAGTACGAAAAACTTATTTAAAAAACATTAAATTAGATCAAAAAAGCATTATAATTAATGCTAATTTAAATTTTAATATAGTAAATGATGATATTACAAAAAAAATATTAATTTGGTTAAAAAAACAACATATATGAAATTATATCCATGGTTAATAAATCCGTATAATAATATTATACAACAACATAAAAAAAAAAAGCACATCATGCTATTTTAATTAAAACTCAAAGAGGCCTAGGAGCATCTTTATTAATTTGGTTTATTAGTAAATGGTTATTGTGTCTAAAAAAAACAGGTATAAATTTTTGTAATAATTGTTACGGATGTCAATTAATGTCTTCTAATAATCATCCTGATTGGTATAATTGTATCAATCATACAAATAAAATTTGTAATATAGATACTATACGTTTTATTAATGAAAAAATATTTCAATCTTCACAACAAGGAGGGGGGAAAGTTATTTTTTTGTCAGATCTTGAAAAATTAACTGAATCAGCCGTTAATGCATTTTTAAAAACTTTAGAAGAACCACCAAAACATACTTGGTTTTTTATAATTAATTATAGAAATTTAAATTATTTTTCTACATTGCATAGCCGTTGTTTAATTTATAAGTTATTTCTTCCATCAGAAAAATATAGTTTAAATTGGTTAAAACAAGAAAATAAACAAAATAATCAATTGTATTTAACTGCATTACGCATTAATCATGGATCTCCTGTATCTGCTAAAAAATTTATTAATGGAGATATCTGGATAGAAAGAATGCTTTTTTTTCAATCTCTACATCATGCTTTCAAACACTGTGATTTATTAAAAATCTTACCTATATTACAAAATAAAAATACTATAGATAAAATTGATTGGTTATGTTTATTATTATTAGATGCTATTAAATTTAATATTAATGAACAAAAATATTTAATTAATCTTGATCAAATACAATTTATTCAATTTCTTGCTCATCGTTATACATACATTATTTTAGATTTAAGTATGACAACTTGGATGCGTTGTAAAAATAGATTACTAAAAATACCTGGAATTAATCATGAATTAGTACTATTAGAACAATTATTAGCATGGGAAGCAATTTTAAATAATACATTTAAAAATTAACATTATATAAAAGTGATAAAATTATGTTCTTAATTGATTCACATTGTCATCTTGACAGATTAAATTATAAATTTATACATCAAGATATAGAAGATGTATTAAATAAATCTTATTTAAATTATGTAAAAAAATTTCTAACAATATCAACTTCTATAAAAAATTTTTATCAAATTCATCAATTATTTAAGCAATATCATAATATTTTTTATTCTTGTGGTATACATCCCTTAAATTGTTCAGAAGAATTATATGAATTATATAATCAAAAAAATTATTTTGATCAAATAAAAAAATTATCAAATATTCAAAATGTTATAGCAATAGGTGAAACAGGTTTAGATTATTATCATTCTTCTAAAAATAAGAAAATACAACAAAATTTTTTTCGTGAACATATTAGAATGGCAATAAAATTAAAAAAACCAATTATCGTTCATTCACGTAATGCTACAAATGATACAATTAATATATTAAAAGAAGAAAAAGCAGAAAAATGCAAAGGAGTATTACATTCTTTTAATGAAAATTTTAATTTTGCATCACAATTATTAGAATTAGGATTTTATATTTCTTTTTCTGGAATTATCACATTTAAAAATTCTATAGAATTATGTAATACTATAAAAAAAATACCTTTAGAACGTTTATTGATAGAAACAGATTCACCATATTTATCACCAGTTCCATATAGAGGAAAAGAAAATCAACCAGCTTATTTGTTAAATATTGCTAAAACAATATCTATTATCAAACAAATCAATATCAAAACTCTTGCTCAAATTACAAATAACAATTTTTTTCATCTTTTTCAATTATAATAATATATATTTTATAAAAAAATATATATATTTAGGAGTCTTTTAAATATGTTTAAAAATGTATTTGCAAACCTTCAAAAGGTTGGTAAATCGCTAATGTTACCTGTATCAGTATTACCTATTGCAGGAATATTATTAGGAATAGGATCAGCACATTTTATTATCTTACCAGATATTCTTTCTGATATTATGGCTCAAACAGGAGGATCTGTTTTTTCAAATATGCCATTAATTTTTGCAATTGGTGTTGCTCTTGGTTTTACAAAAAATGATGGTGTTGCAGCATTAGCTGCAGTTGTATCGTACGGTATTTTAGTTCAAACATTAAATACAGTTGAACCAATTGTTTTACATATGAACATTGATATAATTAAAAATCAACATTTATCTGATACTGGTATATTAGGAGGTATTATTGCAGGAGCTATTGCAGCGTATATGTTTAATCGATTTTATTGCATTCAATTACCTGAATATTTAGGCTTTTTTGCAGGAAAAAGATTTATTCCGATTATTTCTGGATTATCTGCTATCTTCATAGGAGTAATATTATCTTTAATTTGGCCTCCTATTGGGCATGGAATAAAAACTTTTTCACAATGGGCAGCATATCAAAATCCTATGCTTGCTTTTACTATATACGGATTAGTTGAAAGAGCTCTTGTACCATTTGGTTTGCATCATATATGGAATGTTCCGTTTCAAATGCAAATTGGAGAATATACTAATTCTATAGGACAAGTATTTCATGGAGATATTGCAAGATATATGGCTGGAGATTCAACTGCTGGAAATTTATCAGGAGGTTTCATTTTTAAAATGTATGGTCTTCCAGGTGCAGCTTTAGCTATATGGCAAACAGCTAAGAAAGAGAATAAAAATAAAATAGGCAGTATTATGCTGTCAGCTTCATTAACTGCATTTTTAACAGGTATTACTGAGCCTATTGAATTTTCATTTATTGTTGTTGCGCCAATACTATATATTATTCATTCTATTTTAGCAGGGTTATCTTTTGCATTATGCATTTTTTTAGATATGCGAGCAGGAACTAGTTTTTCGCATGGATTAATAGATTTTATAGTGTTAAGCGGAAATAGTCATCATATTTTTTTATTTCCTATTATTGGTATTTTTTACGGTTTTTTATATTATAGTTTATTTTATTTTATTATTATACAATATAACTTAAATACACCAGGCCGAGAAAATATTTCATACAATATATTAAAAAAAAATAATAATGAGATTGCACCATTTATTATTACAGCTTTAGGTGGAAAAAAAAATATTCAAAATTTAGATGCTTGTATTACTCGATTAAGAATTACAGTTTTAGATATTTCTATAGTTAATCAAAAAAGTTTAAAAAACATTGGAGCTGCAGGAATAATTATTTCAGGATTGGGTATACAAATCGTCTTTGGAACAAGATCTGAAAATATTAAAACAGCAATGGATGAATATATTAATAAAATGTAACCATTAAGGTAGATAAACTATGAAAGATGGTTTAATTTTTAAAAAAATTATTAATAAAGAAATATCAGCTAATATTATTTATGAAGATCAAATAGTTACTGCATTTCAAGACATAAAACCTAAAGCATTAGTTCATATATTAATTATACCGAATATTTTTATTGCTTCATCTAATGATATTAATGAAACTAATAAACATATTTTAGCTCATATGTTTGATATTGCTGTGAAAATTGCAAAAAAACAAAATATTAGCCAAGAAGGTTATAAAATAATTATTAATTGTAATAAAAATGGTGGCCAAGAAATAAATTATCTTCATATGCATTTATTAGGAGGTGAGGAATTAAAAAGTTTATATTAAATTTAAAAAGTTTTAATTTTTATTAAACAAATATTGAATATAAATAAATGTTAATTTTAATTTTTTATATTATATTTTATATTCACAGTAGTTATGTATCTCATGACAAAAATTGTAATATATAAAATAATATTTAATTAAAAAAATCAATTATTTTTTATTAATTTTATTAATTTTCATAAAATGATACTAATGTTTTTCAAATTATATTAAATAATATGCTAAAAATAATTGAATTGAAAAAATAAAAAATTTTTTCTTATAGCAAGAATTATTGTATAAAATAGGTATAAATATATTAATAATAATTTAGAAACTAATATAAATATACTACTATATTGTTATAATTAGCTTTATATATTATTTATATCTCTGTATTTTTGCTAAAATCATCTTTATTCATTAAAAAATAAAATTTATATTAATTAATAAATAGAAATAGTATTCACAAAATTACAAAAATTTTTTATTGATAATAATTATAAATTATCTAATTATAATATAAAATATTTTTATAAAAATATAGAAAAAAATATTTATTTTATTTTCAAACATAGAATATATATATTGTATTTTAATAAATTTATAAATACAGAACAATTATAAGTAATATTATACTTAATAAGAGCAGTCCTTTCTACCAAATTTCATAAATAATTATTTTTTTTTAAATTAAAATAGATATGATTATTTTTAATATTCAATAGAAAGTTCTGACTCTTAATATCTAATATATCTAGGTAAGATTTTAAATTTTTTATCAATAATTATATTTTTTGTATCAAATTAAAAGTGATAAACTATGCCAGCACTAAGAGTGTTATCTGTTAGCTGATTTACATTTTGATTAGAATTATTATTTTTTAATAAATTAATCTTATAGTTCATATATGTAGAAATATTATTATTAAATTCGTAACGTGTAGCAATATTAATTTGTTTTGATAACTCTATATTATCTTGATTATTACCATCTTTCATAATTAATTGATGTGCTTTAGAATCTAAGTAACTTAAAGAAGAATGAAAGCCAGAATGAAAATCATATTCGGCAATAGCTTCAATATTTTGAGTTGTATTGACATATCCTTGTGGATTATTTTGTTGATTATTATTTTTATTACTTTCTGGATTATTCATCACATCATATGGTGTTAAATTGCGGGCTTCACCATAAAAAGCTGCAATATATATATCATTTGTATTATATTTTATACCTAATCCATATGCTCCAACATTATCAATTTGTTTTTTTTGATTATCTTGATTTACTTGTAAATTTGGAGAAGAAAAAACAGAGCCAATAGCCGTCAAGCCAATATCAGTTTTATATTTTACAGATGCACCCCAAACATTACCATTTTGTATTTTATTTGATCGATTTTTTGCGGCATCTTGATATTGTATCGCAAAACTAACTCCGTCTACTAAACCAAAAACATTATCATTTCTATAAGTTAGTAAACTATTATTTCTACCGATCATATAACGATCATGATGATTAAAAAAACTATTTTTATTAATATATGGTGCATGATTTGTTAATGATTGTGCATCATTTAAAACACCGTAGTTTCGTCCATAATCTATTGAACCCCACTTGCCATATTTAAAACCAGCATATCCTAAACGAACACTATTAGATTGTTGCATATTAAATAATTGTTCTGGATAGGAAAAAGTGGTTTGATATTCAACAGTAGCATAACTTAATAGCTCATCATTAATATTTATTGTTCCTGATATACCTAAAATAGCATTGGTATCATCTGAATTAGATGTAATGATTGTTGATAGAAAACCGTGAGATAATTTATAATTAGGATTAACACTACCATATAATTCTAGTTGATTGCCATTTTTATTAAAAATCTCTGCGGCATTAACTCCATTACTAGTCGCTAATAACATTGGTATAATCATTGCTAAAGATTTACGATTTGTCATAATTTTTTATACTACCTTTTAGTAAAAATAATTTTCAATCAATATCAATTGATAAATATAATCAAATTACTTATTGAATTAATATACTTTATGTGTATATATTAAAACTATATGCGAATAAAATTCTTTATAAAATATTAAAATAAAATATTACGCAAAATATCAAAATATTATAATTAAAAATTAGCATTATTAACAGTACGAGGAAAAGGAATTAGATCTCTTATATTTGACACACCTGTAATATAAGAAAGTAATCGTTCAAAACCCATACCAAAACCTGCATGCGGAACTGTACCATATCGACGAAGATCGCGATACCACCAATAATCTTCTTTTTTTAATCTTAATTCTAATAAACGTTGATCTAAAATTGAAATACGTTCTTCACGTTGTGAGCCGCCAATTAATTCTCCAATATTAGGAACTAACAAATCCATTGCTGCAACAGTTTTATTATCATTATTCAATCTCATATAAAATGCTTTTAATTCTTTTGGATAATTTTTTATGATTACAGGTTTTTTGAAATACTTATCTACAATAAAACGTTCATGCTCTGAAGATAAATTGTTACCTAAAATAATAGATTCTTTAAATTGAATTTTGGATTCACTTAAAATATTTATAACATCTGTATAATCTATGCGTATATAATTAGAAAATAATAGTTTTTCTAAACCAACGATTATATGCTCATTAACATGTTTTTGAAGAAAATTAATATCTGATAAACAATTTTTTAAAATATATTTAGAAATATATTTTAACATACATTCAGCAAAATCTAATATATCGTTTAAGTCTGAAAAAGCAGATTCAACTTCTAACATCCAAAATTCTGCTAAATGGCGAACAGTGTTAGAATTTTCAGCTCGAAATGTCGGACCAAAAGTGTAAACTTTTGATAAAGCACAAGCATATGTTTCAATATTTAATTGACCTGAAACAGTTAAAAAAGATTCTTTTCCAAAAAAATCCTTTTTAAAATTAACAGATCCATCTATATTCTTAGGAATATTGTGCATATCTAATGTTGAAACACGAAACATATCTCCTGCACCTTCAGCATTTAAGGTAGTAATAATAGGAGTTGGTATCCAAAAATAATAATTTTTATCAAAAAAACGATGCAATGATTGCATTAAATGATTTCTTATTCTAGATATTGCTCCGATCAAATTAGTTCTTGATCTTAAATGAGCTACTTTCCTTAAATGTTCCATGCTATGTTTTTTAGCAGATACTGGATAAGTATCTGGATTTTCAATCCAACCTATAACTTGAATATTGTTTAATTGAATTTCATATTTTTGTTGATTTCCAATAGATAATATTAATTTTCCACTAACTATTACAGAACATCCAGTAGTTAAACGCAATATATCTGTATCATAATTAGATAAAGTGTTTTTAGCAATCACTTGTATTGATTCAATATATGAACCATCATAAATAGAAATAAAAGATAATCCTAATTTTGAATTTCTGCAACTTTTTACCCATCCACGTATAGTTACATGACTATTTACTATAATATCATCTTTATATATATTTAATATTGATACTACATTCATATAATATGTCCTATTAGTCATTTGACTATGGATTATAAGTTCTTTTAAAAAATTAAAATTTTTATAATTTTTAAAAATTAATTTTTAATTATATTATAACAAGTACTTATGAAGTAATATATATTTTAAATGTGACAATATAATAATATTTAAAATATTTAATTAAACGATTATGATCAATATTTTATCATTTAATTTATCTATTTTTATCATAGGGCACATTGAATGTCTTGCATAAAATTTGCAAAAACAGTGGATCTAAACAATATGTTTTACCAGGACTATCAGATATTTTAGCTACAGGTTTACCGTTACATTTAACTAATTTGATAACGATATTTAAAGGTTTAACGTATGGAATATCACAAGTTAATTTAGTGCCAATACCAAACATCATATTAATCTTTTTATAAAAATTTTTATATAAAAATATAATTTTTTTAAAATTTAAATTATCAGAAAATAATAACGTTTTAGTTAAAGGGTTAATACCTAATGCATTATAATGTTTAATTGCTTTTTTAGACCATTCTAATGCATCTCCAGAATCATGACGAATACCTTTATAAGCAGAAGCTAAACTAAAATTAAAATCATTTAAAAAAGCATCCATATTAATTGAATCTGTAAGAGCAATATTTAGATAATTTTTATATTGAAGTAGCCAAATTTTTAAAGCTAGAATCTGACTATTTTTTAAATTAGTACTAATTTGTTGATGTGCTTGAAACCATTCATGTGCTTGTGTACCGAAAGGATTCAATTTTAATATATGAGCTATATGATAATTACTAGAACCAATAAAAAAAGGACAGATTTCTTGTAATCTTCTGATAATAGATAATTGCGTGCTATAAGAAAATCGTCTTCTTGTGCCAAAATCAATAATATTTAAATAAGATAAATCTAATTTATTTGTATGATAAAAAAATTTTTTTAATTTAACATCTAAATATCTGATAGCTTCTTGAGAATTGATATTTGGAGAAGTATGGCGATGAAAAATTTCACTAATTATAGACAAAATAGGAACTTCCCATAATATTATATCTTTCCAAAATCCACTGATACGGATACTCAATTGTCCTTGATTATTTTGAATCTTTACTTGTGAAGCATTATAACGAAAATTTTTTAACCATTTTAAATATTCTTTTTTAAAATATGGAAAAGAAGTCATATAAATATATTCTTCATGACTTAAAGATAAAGATTGCATCATATTAATCTGTTCTAATAAAATATTCGCATAACAACCTAAATGGTTATTTTCTCTGCAAAAAAATTCAGCCATCACATGCACATTATTATAATGATAAAAAATAGCTTGTTGCATGTGAAATTTATATGCATCAGTATCAAGCAATGTTTTTATTATTGGCTTGTGATATTTTTTCATAGTTTTGTCTTATTTTTAATATATTAAACAACTATTTATATGATAAATATCATATAGTTTAATATTTTAATAAAATAAAAATTATTTAAATATTTTATAAAAATATACCATAAAATAATAAAAATAAACAAATCTATTAATTTTTTAAAAATATTTTATTTCATTTTATAAAATTACAATTTTTCTTTATAAGAATTATAATGTTTTATTATTAAACTCGTAAACTATTATTTTTTGATAAAATTAAAATAATTTAATTTTATCATAGTAAGTATGAATAAATATAAAACATAGCGCAATTTAGAATCTATTAAAATAATAATAAACTATAAAAATAAAATATTTTTGAGCAACCAAAATAATTAAATATGATCTTTTAATTAAAATATTTAAAAATATTATTAATACTATATTAAAACGTTTTTATAATTAAAATAGTATTTTATTTTTTTAATACTAAATTTAAGATTTTAAAAAAATTTAAAAACTTTATAAAAAATATTTAATTATATTGCAATCTAATCATTCAATGATAAAAATTAATAATATTAATAATCATTACAGCAATATTAAACTAACAAATAAAAAAAATATATAAAATTATATAAAATTATTTTTAAGATATAAAAAATAATATGTTATATAAAATATTTATATATATTTAAATAATATAATTATGTTGTATTTCTAATAAATATTTCTATTAATTATTATATCAAATAAATATACGTAATATATATATTTAAAAAAATCAAATCACATTGAAATACTATAAAAAATATGAAAATCAGCTATTTTAAAAAAATTATATTAAAATATAACTAATTAACTATTATATTTATTTAAATATGAAATATCATAATTATAAATAACAGACTTTATAATAAAATAAATTATTGATTGTTAAATTAAAATTTGATATATAATTATATTATATAATATATTTTTATCTATTAATCGTTTTATTTAAAGATCAAAAAGATATATCTCTGAAAATATATAATATTAATAATAAAATTTTCATAAAATTGAATTTTAATTTTGCATTTTTAAAAAAATTAACAATATTATACGTAATAACTTATTTAGAGAATATATTAAAAATATATTATTAATTAACTAAAAAATATCGTATTTATCTGAAAGTGAATTGAATTTAAATGAATACTTAAATAATAATATTATTATTAAATATTAGTAAATATTATATATAATATTAAATGTAAGTTAATAATCCCTACATATAAAAAAATATAAAAAAATTATATAAATATTTAAGTATAGTTAATCTAATAATCATTTAATATTTAAACATATTATTAATGTCAGTCTTGATTATTATATTTGATAACATATTTATGTTAACTAAACTGAACATATTTTAAAATTTAAAAAGCGATAGAAATATATATAACAATTATTTAAAAAGTAAAAAATAAGATTTAAAATAATTATTTAAAAGTATTTAATAATATTCTATAAAAATAAAATTTAGATATAGAAATTATAAAAACTAAAGTTAATATATAACATGTCAGATTTTTAAAAACTTAACTCTTAATCAAGAAAAAATTTTACAATTTCTTGAACTTCTTAAAATGTATATAAATGTAAAATTAAAAATTTTATTTAATTATCTATATATTCAATAAATGTAAAATAAATCAAAATCTTACACGATAAAATAAACTTTAAAATACAACAATTGTCATGTATATAATCTTTATTTATTAAATCATAATATCATATTAAATATTATAAAAAATAGATACATATAAAAAATATTTGAATATAAAAAAACATAGTTTTTAAAATATAATATTCAAAATTGTTTAATAATAATTATTTTATTTTTACAAAAAATATTATGCAAAAATTTTCTATAAATTGAATTGAATAGACAAATAATAAACCATTTGAAATAAAAAATCGATAAAAAAAATTGTTAAGTAAATTATTTTTTTATCATCAAGATCGTCTTAATTTTCTTATATATTACTGTTATTCGTTTATATTTTAGATACAAATACAAGAATAGTCAAACAAAGATATATAACTTCGAATATTTATATTAAATATTTCATTCAGAATATAATCATTAATAATTAAATTTAATCTAAATATGTTCTAATTATCATTCTATTTTTTTTAAATACATTCAAAGTACTAATAAATATTGAATTCAATATTATTACGAAAATTAATTGATTTAATTTTTAAAATATTAATCAATGATTAGATGTAAAAAAATATTATTTAAATTTAATAAATTTAAAATATTAAATTATGATAATTATATTTTTTACTAGTATTATAAAAAATTTAAATTTGATTATAATTTTATGATCAACATCAAATTATATACAAAAATTATTCTTAAAGTAATGTTAAAAACATGTAAAGTATTCAAATAATTTCTATAAATAGATAATATAATATAACAAATCAATTTTAAGGACAAAAAAATGTATGTTTTTAATTCACATGAAAAATGCTTATTTATCTTTTAGTAACATAGAAATACTTAAAAATAGTACATTATCTATTAATAAACATGAACGAGTGTGTTTAATTGGAAAAAATGGAACGGGTAAATCAACTATATTAAAAATTATCAATAAACAACAAGATTTAGATTGTGGTAAAATAATTTATAAAAAAAATATTAAAATATCTTATTTAACACAAGATAATCCTACAAATCTTAATATTTCTTTGTATGATTTCATGCATTCAGGATGCACTGATAATATATTAGATAATAAAAACAATATAGATAATAAAATAAAAATAGAACAATTTATTAAATTAATGAAATTAAATAAATATTCTTTACTTAATAACTTATCTGGAGGTTTATTAAGACAAGCAGCTTTAATGCATACATTTGTAGGAGAGCCTGACATACTATTGTTAGACGAACCAACTAATCATTTAGACATGAGAACAATTCAATGGCTAGAAAATTTTTTAAAGAAATTTTCTGGTAGTATTTTATTTGTTTCTCATAATCGAAACTTTATTGATAATATATCAACTCGTATTATAGATCTTGATCGTGGAAAATTAGTTTCTTGGCCAGGAAATTATAAAAATTTTATTAAACTCAAAAATGAAAGTCATCATATTGAGATGATACAAAAAAAATTATTTGATAAACGTTTAAAACAAGAAGAAAAATGGATACGAAAAAATCTTAAAGCACGATCCACACGAAATGAAGGAAGAGTACAAAATTTAAAAATACTTAGAGAAGAATGTAATAATTATAGAAAAATTGAAATATTAAATGATATGACTGTTAATGAATCTAAAAAATATTTAGGAAAAATTGTTTTTAAATTAGAAAATGTAAAATATTTAGTTAATAATAAAATTATTATTCAAAAATTTTCATCTATCATTGAACGTGGAGATAAAGTTGGTTTAATTGGCGATAATGGATGTGGAAAAAGTACATTAATTAAAATTTTATTAGGAGAAAATCAACCGAATACAGGAAAAATTTATATACGTAATCAATTAAAAATATCATATTTTGATCAAAACAGATCTACTTTAAATCAAAATAAATCTATTATTGATAATATCTCTAATGGTCAAGAATATTTCTCTATAAATGGTAAAGAGAAACATATAATAAGTTATTTAAAAAATTTTCTTTTTCAACCAAATCAATTAACATCTTTAGTAAAAACATTATCTGGCGGTGAATGTAGTAGATTACTATTAGCTCAATTATTTTTACAACCAAGTAATGTATTAATTCTTGATGAACCGACAAATGATTTAGATTTAGAAACTATACAATTAATAGAGAAAATTATTATAAACTATACAGGTACTGTATTCATTGTTAGTCATGATAAAGATTTTATTAATAATACAGTAAACAAATGTTGGTTATTTAAAAAATATGGATTTATTGAAACTTACTTAGGAAATTATGAATCTGTTAAAAAAACAAACAATTCTTCAATCATACAATCTAAAAAACAGCATATTTCTCAAAAAAATATAAATAAAAAAACAACTAATCAATTTCTACAAGAATTAAATCAAACATTGCGTATAATAGAAGAAATAGAATTAAAAATTAAAAATTTACAACAAGTAATTAATGAACCAAATTTTTTTAAAAAACAATTACAAGAAAAATTACCGATATTGAATATGTTATCTACAGAAGAGCAGAAATTAAAAAAATATATGATTAATTGGGAAAAATTAGAGCAAAAATGTGTGACAAATAAGTAAATTAAAATCATTAAATAAAAATATTTTTTATTTTTATATAATTTTTAAAATTTTATATTTGTAACATATAATTTGTCATGCATGATAAAGAACAGCATTTTTGAAAATTTATCGTACATTTATTACATTGAATAAAAAGAAGATGACATAAATGATTTTGACAATTAACATATGTATTAGCAGGTTTATTACATTGTTTACAAAAAGATATTATTTCATTTGAGACTTTTTCACTCATTCGATGATCAAATACAAAATTACTTCCTTTAAATAAGATTGGTAATCCATTTTTTTTCGCATCATGTACATAGCCAAGAATTCCTCCTTTTAAATGATAAATTTTTTTAAAACCGTTAAAAATCATCCAAGCAGTCGCTTTTTCACAACGAATTCCTCCTGTACAATACATGACAATGTTTTCATTTTTTGCATAACTCATCACTTTAATGACAGCTTGTAATTGTTCACGAAAAGTCGCACTTTTAATTTCTATAGCATTTTCAAAATGACCAATAGCATATTCATAGGAATTTCGCATATCAACAAATATACTTTTCGTATCGTTTAACATTAAATTAACAGTTTTAGATTTAATGTAAATACCAACATTATTAGGATTAAAAAAAGGTTGAATAATACCATCTTGAACAATTTTATTTTTCACTTTAACAGATAAAAACCAAAAAGAATTATAATTATTTAATGCTTGATTAATATGTAAATTTTTTAATTTTGAGTCTAATTGATTTAAAAATTTAATTAGAAATATATAATATTCTTTTGGAATACTTATTTGAGCATTAATACCTTCTTTCGCAATATAAACACGTCCTAAAAAGTTATACTGATAAAAATATTGATAAATTATATCTCTATATTTTTTAGGATCATCAATAAAAAAATATTTATAAAAAGATAATGTTAAACGAGAATGATGATTTTCAGAAAAAAAACGTTTTTTTAATTCAATTCTAGAAATAAGATTATGTGATCTAGACATATACAAGACCTTTAATAAATATATTTTTAAAATGTATAAAATAGTTTTAAAAAGATAAATTTTGTAAAATTTTTATTTGATTAGATAATTTATTATATATATCATGTAATTCTAATAATTTATTTTTTTTTCTATTAACGATATTATTAGGAGCAAATTTTAAAAAATTTTGATTCATTACTGTATCTTGAAGATTTAAGATATTAACTTTGACTCTATTTTTTTCTTTTTTTAAACGTTCTAATTCTTTCTCTTTATTAACCATTTTTATAATTGGAATTAAGATTTCTACTCCATCAATAATTTCTTTAATACATGCATCTTTATTATATTCTTTTAAAATAATTGTAATACTATCTAAAAAAGCTATACTCTTGATAAGTAATATATTATCTTTAATAATTTTTTCTTTTTCATCAGTGATGTTATATATTAACAATGGTAATAATTTATTAGCGTTAATATTCATTTTTACTCTAATATTTCTTAAAAAAACAATAATATTTTTTATCCAATTCACATTGTTTAATATTTTTTTATCATATAAATCTTGATTATATTTTGGAAAAGGTTCTAGCATAATTGTTTTTTTTGGAATTTTCTTCATCACTGTAATACGTTGCCAAATAGCTTCTGTTATAAAAGGCATAATAGGATGTATTAATTTTAAAAGAGATTCTAAAACATATATTAGAATATTTTTAGTTAAACAAATATCTTTTAATGAACTAGTTTTAATAATAATTTTAACAAATTCTAAATACCAATCACAAAAAACATTCCACACAAAATCATATAAAATATTTGATGCAAGATCAAATCGATAAGTATCTAATGACTGACGATATAATTTTACTGTATTATTTAAAACTATTAAAATCCATTTATTTATTAATAACATATTATCTTGTTTATTAAATTGTGTAAACTTATGATCTATTGTATTTTGTAAAACAAATCGACTAGCATGCCATAATTTGTTGCAAAAATTACGATATCCTTGTAATCTATTCATGTCCCATTTAATATCGCGTGTATTAGATGCTAAAGCTACGAATGTAAATCGTAATGCATCTGTTCCAGTAGATATAATGCCATGAGGAAATTGCTTAGAAGTCGATTTCACGATGTTATTATATAATTTTGGATTTAATAAATTTTGTGTTCTTTTTTGAATTAATTTTTTTAAAGAAATTCCATCTATCATATCTAAAGGATCAATAACATTACCTTTAGACTTAGACATTTTTTTTCCATCTTCATCGCGAATTAATCCTGTGATATAAATATTTTTAAAAGGCACTTCAGGATTATTATATTTATCTTTAATAAAATACATTGTTAACATAATCATTCTAGCAATCCAAAAAAAAATAATATCAAATCCACTGATAATTATATTAGTAGGATGAAAAATTTTTAAAAATTCAGTTTGATTAGGCCATCCTAATGTAGAAAAAGTCCATAAACCAGAAGAAAACCATGTATCTAATACATTTGTATCTTGTTCTAATAATGTATTTTTTGAAATATTATATTTTTTACGTATATCTATTTCATTTTGTCCAACATATATATTTTTTTTATTATCGTACCATATTGGAATACGATGTCCCCACCATAACTGACGAGAAATACACCAATCTTCAATGTTATTCATCCAAGAAAAATACATTTTTTCATATTGTTTAGGTATAAATTTAATTTTTTGATCTTTCACAGCACGAATAGCTTCTTGAGCTAATTTAGATGTTTTTAAATACCATTGATTTGTTAGCATCGGTTCAATCACAGCATCGCTTCTATCGCTATATGGTATAATAATCTGTGATTCTTCTATTTTTTCAATTAATCTTAATTTAGTTAATTCTTTAACCACTTGAATACGTGCAGATATAATATCTAATTGTTGTAATTGATGTGGAATATATGTACTATATTGATTAGATTTTTCGCCTTTATAATTGTAAACTTTAGATTTAGATTGAATACGACCATCTAAAGTAAAAATATTAATCATTGGTAATTTATGATTTAAACCTACTTTGTAATCATTAAAATCATGTGCAGGAGTAATTTTAACACAACCTGTTCCTTTTTCTAAATTAGCATATTGATCTCCAATAATCGGAATTACTCTATTTATTAAAGGAGATAAAACCAATTGACCAATTAAAAAACTATAATTCGGATCTTTAGGATTAATAGCAATAGCTGTGTCACCTAACAACGTTTCAGGTCTAGTAGTAGATATTACTAAATATTTTATTTTATTTTTTAAATGAATATTATTTTGAATAATAGGATAACGAATAAACCATCTTTTACCTTTAACTGTACGATGATTCACTTCTAAATCTGAAACTACAGTTTCTAATTTTGAATCCCAATGAACTAATTTTTTTTTTTGATAAATAAAATTATTTTTATAAAATAAAATAAACGCTTCCCTGACTGCAAGAGATATTTCAGGATCTAAAGTAAATTTTTCATGATCCCAATCAACTGATATCCCTAAACGCTTCATTTGTTGTTTTATAATATTATTAGATTTATTTTTCCATATCCAAATTTTTTTTATAAATTCATCTCTACTATAATCTTTTTTGGTTTTTTGTTCTTCTGAAAATATTTTTCGTTCAACTAATATTTGTGTTGCTATACCTGCGTGATCTGTCCCTACTTGCCAAAATGTATTTTTCCCTTGCATTCTATGATAACGAATTAATACATCCATAATTGTTTGTTGAAATGCATGACCCATATGTAGACTTCCTGTTACATTTGGAGGGGGCATCATCATACAAAATGTTGTTTTTTTTGTATGATCAGGTTTAAAATATCCATTTTTCTCCCAAAAATTATATAAATATTCTTCGAAATGTTTAGGATTATAATGTTTTTTCATAATTTTATACTATTATTATCTTAGTGTAAAAAGTAATATTACGATATAAATAAAAATCATTTAATTAACAAATAAAAATGATTAATTTACTTATTAATTTGTGAAAACGAATAATTATCTAGTTGATTAAGCAAAAATTGACATAACAGTTCTACAGGACGTCCTGTTGCTCCTTCTGTTCTACTAGATTTCCATGCAGTACCAGCAATATCTAAATGTGCCCACTTATATTTTTTTGTAAAATTTGCAAGAAAACAGGCAGCAGTTATAGCTCCAGCATGACTTTTTCCTGAATTAGATAAATCTGCAATATTAGAAATTAAATCTTTTTGATATTCTGAAGCTAATGGTAAAGACCATACTTTATCATTTGTTTGTTCAGCAGCAAAATATAATTGTTTTTCTAATTCTGGATCATTAGTAAAAAGACCACTAATTGATTCTCCTAAAGCTGTAACACAAGCTCCAGTTAATGTTGCAATATCAATTACGATATCAGGAGAAAAACGTTCTAAATATGTCAATGAATCACATAAAACTAAACGTCCTTCTGCATCTGTATTTAATACTTCTACTGTTTTCCCCGACATAGTAGTTATAACATCACCAGGTCTAAAAGATTGACCACTAGGCATGTTTTCACAACCAGATAAAATACCTATTATTGTTAAAGGAAGCTGTAATTTAGCAACCATTGTCAATATACCATATACAGCTGCAGCACCACACATATCGTATTTCATATAATGCATATTCAAAGCAGGCTTAATAGATATGCCTCCAGAATCAAATGTTACACCTTTCCCTACTAAAGCAATAGTTTTTTTATTAACATTACTATCTTCTTGAGAATATCTCACGATAGACATAAATGGTTTATTTTTTGATCCGTTCCCAACAGCTACATACGCATTCATTCCTAATTTTTTCATTTGCTCTATATCAATAACTTCCACAGAAATATTTCTTTTATATTTTTTACATAGTTTTTTAACTTCACCAGATAAATATAATGGAGTACAAATATTAGGTGGCAAATTGCTTAGATTTTTAGCTGATTGAATACCAGAACTAATAGCTAGTGCATGTTGTAAAGATATTTTCGCATAATATAAATCAGATTTTATTAAAACATTTAACACTACATCATGAATATTGAAATTATTTTTTTTAATACTGTTTTCTTTAAAAATATTATAACAACTATCTTCTATAGACAGCAATATTAATCTAATAATCCAATATATATTATTATTTACATTAATAATTAATTCTGAAAAAGAATAAATAATATGTTTAATAGAATATTTTTTTAATACCTTTATACTATTTTTTATAAGTTTTTTAAAACGCGATATATTTAATTTATTTTTTTTACCACACCCTACTAATAATATTCTTTTTGATATAATGTTAGGAACATTATACAATAATAATGTTTCTCCTATTTTACCGTTAATATCACCTAATTTCACTAAAGAAGCAATATAATTATTACTACATTTATTTAAATAATTTAAAGATTCAGAAAATTCACACGATTCAAAAATAGCTAAAACAATACAATCCGTTTCTTCGGATTCTAATAAACATTTTTTTATAAAAAAATTCATCGAATTATCACTTATTTAAATATAGTTAATTTAATTATTTAAAAATTAATATTAAAAGCATTATAAAAAATATTTTTATATTTTATATTCTTTTAAAACAATATTTTAATTATAAGATTTATTCATATAATTTAAAATAAAATATTATATACTATAAAAATAATTTTTCTTCAATTAGAATATATAAAAATATATTTTTTCATACTATAAATGAGTATTTAATTATGAATCATCTTTATCAACGTCATTTTTTAAGACTGTTTGATTTTAATGCATTAGAGTTAAAAAGTATAATTAAATTAGCGCAAAAATTAAAAAAAAATAAACAAAATAATACAGAAATTCAATTACTTCAAAAAAAAAATATTGTTTTAATTTTTGAAAAAGAATCTACTCGCACTAGATGTGCTTTTGAATTAGCTGCATTTGATCAAGGAGCGCATGTTACATATCTTGGACCAGGTAGTACGCATATTGGACAAAAAGAATCAATTTCAGATACAGCCAAAATACTTGGACGTTTATATGATGGTATTCAATATAGAGGACATGATCATAAAAAAATAGAAATTTTAGCAGATAATTCAAACGTTCCTGTTTGGAATGGTTTAACTAAAAAATTCCATCCAACTCAATTACTTGCTGATTTATTAACTATTCAAGAAATATATCCAAATAAAAAATTTCATGAAATTACATGTGCATATGTTGGAGACGCAAGTAATAATATAGGAAATAGTTTATTAGAAGCTGCTTTATTATTTAATTTTACTCTGCGTATCATTGCTCCTAAAAAATATTGGCCAGAAAAAAAAATATTAAAGTTACATCAAGAAAATCAAAAAAATTATCCATCGAATATAATATATACTGAAAATATTCAAAAAGGCGTAAAAAATGTAGATTTTATATATACTGATGTTTGGATGTCAATGGGTGAATCACAAGACAATTGGGAAAAAAGAATTCAATTATTACGTCCTTATCAAGTCAATACATCAATGCTAGATATGACTAATAATCCAGATATTAAAGTATTACATTGTTTACCTGCGTTACATGATCAACATACTGAAATAGGAAGAAATTTATCTAAAAAATATGGATTTGACAATGGAATTGAAATTACTCATGATGTATTTCAAAAAAATGAAGATATTATTTTTCAGCAAGCTGAGAATCGATTACATACTATAAAAGCAATTCTTATATCTAGTTTATTACAAAAAATTAGTCTTTAAAATAAGTGATAATATTTTATACATTCAAAATTAAAATGATTTTTTTAGTATGATTGCACTTATTAAATTGATATTTGTTTATTTTTTAAAGTTTATAATATATCTAATAAAATTCATAATGTAGTTTTTAAATATAAATATAATCTTTTAAACAACTTAATATATATTTCATTAAATATTATTAATTATATAGTATATAAAATTTTAAAAAAATATAAATTATTGAGTTAAATTAATTAGTTATACAATTTTTTTAAATAATATAATTTAAAATGATATATAGTTAAAAGGTATATATTTAATAATAATAGTATTTTCTCACACTATATTGCATATAAAAAAAATAGTATTTTCAATATAGTTGCTAAAAATAAATAAATATAACACAATAATGTAATGTATTTTATTGTTGATCGTATATTAAAAAATACATAATAATTTTTTAATGAATATTAAATTTTATGTATACAAAGCCATCATATTACATACTAAATATGATATTTATCATATAGTGAAGTAAAATTAATATTTTTAATTATTTTATAATATTAATAATTACTATTAATATAAATTAATATTATCTAAAATAGAAATGAATAAGTAAGAAAAAATTGTTTTGATAATAATAGTTATATTAATAAAAAATTATATATTAATTAATAATTATTGTAGTCATTACCGTTTACTAAAATAAAAAATATTAATATATACACTAAGATTAATTTTCAAAATTAATAAAAAATTAAAAAATCTATAGAAATGTATACATTACTAATCATATAAATAAAAATATTTTTTTTAAAAAATATCCATATTATACAACTATTTAAAAAATAATATAATCAGATCAATAACATATTTTAATTAAAAAAAAGAGAATAATTTACATGACATATATCATAAATACAACAACTGCTCCTAAACCTATTGGTCCTTATTCTCAAGCAATTCAAGTTAATAATATGATTATATTATCAGGCCAAATACCTATTGATATGATGTCTAATCATATACCAGATAATATTGCAGAACAAACTTATCTTGTATTAAAAAATATTGAATCTATTTTAATAAATGCAAAATTTCATGTTAAAGATATTGTTAAGACAACTATATTTACTACTACTTTAAAAAAAATTAACATTATTAATGAAATTTATAAAAAATTTTTTTTAAATCATACAAAAATTTTTCCAGCTCGATCTTGCATAGAAGTACAAGCATTACCTAAAAACGTAAAAATAGAAATTGAAGCCATAGCATTTAAAGATCATAATTAATATATAAATTAATATGCCGCAAAGCGGCATAAAAAACAATATACTAAATATTTTTACGACGAATAAAAGATGATTTTGATTCATTTTTTTTAGATAAGTGAATTTTATTTGAATTATGCTCAGAAATAAAACGATTATTGTTTTTATCTCGATTTAATATCGCACGATTAGATGTTTTACTGTCGTAATTACGAGCATCTCGTAATAATTTTATATTAATTAATTTATTTAAAATTCTAGTACGAGAAAATTTTTGTAATAAATCTTTTGAATTTCCTTTAGGCAACTCAATTATTGAATAAGAAGAAAAAAGTTTAATGTTGCCAATATGACGACTATGAATATTGCCTTCATTGGCAATAGCTCCAACTATATGACGCACTTCTACACCATCGTTGCGACCAACTTCAATACGATATAAATCTATATCTTTCTGTTCACGAAATTCACGACGCAATCTGTGGTTATTTCTTTTATCTTCATATCGACGATCATTTTTTAACAAAATATCACGAGATGGACGTTTAATTAAATCTTTTTTAATAATTAAAGGACGTTCACCTTGAGCCATTTTTAATAAAGCAGCAGCTAAAGTCTTAATATCTAAATCATCTGATGAATATAATTTATCTAATAATGCACTATATTCATCTAAATCACGACTTTCTAATTGTTCTTGAACTTTTTTTGCAAATTTTTCAAGACGTCTTTTACATAATAATTCTATATTAGGCAATTGTACTTCTGGAATCGACTGTTTAACAGTATATTCTATATTTCGTAATAAACGACGCTCACGATTTTCAACAAATAATAGTGCTCGACCTGCTCTACCTGCTCGTCCTGTACGACCTATACGATGTACATAAGATTCTGAATCCATTGGGATATCATAATTAATCACAAAACTAATACGATCAACATCTAAACCTCGAGCAGCAACATCAGTAGCAATTAAAATATCTAATCTACCATTTTTCAATCTCTCTAAAGTTTGCTCTCTTAAAGCTTGATTCATATCTCCATTTAATGCAGCGCTATTATATCCATTTTTTTCTAGCGCTTCAGAAACTTCTAAAGTTGCATTTTTAGTTTTAACAAAAATAATTGTAGCAGAAAAATCTTCTACTTCTAAGAAACGAATTAACGCATCAGTTTTTCGACCATATACCATCCAGTAACTTTGTTTTATATCTGGACGTGTAGTAATATTAGATTGTATTTTTATTTCTTCTGGATTATTCATGAATCTTTTAGAAATGCGACGTATAGCTTCCGGCATAGTAGCTGAAAATAATGCCGTTTGATGTGTTTTTGGAATTTTTGTCATAATTGTTTCTACATCTTCTATAAATCCCATTCGTAACATTTCATCTGCTTCATCTAAAACTAAACTATGTAAATTTGAAAGGTTAAGTGTTCCACGTTTTAAGTGGTCTAATAAACGACCTGGAGTGCCGACTACAATTTGAGGTCCTTGTCGTAATGCACGTAACTGTAAATCATATCTTTGACCACCATATAAAGGTAATACATTAATACCAATTATATATTTAGAAAAATCTGAAAATGCTTCTGCTACTTGAACAGCTAATTCTCGTGTAGGAGCTAAAACTAAAATTTGAGGAGCTTTTAAATGAATATTAAGATTATGTAACAATGGTAATGCAAAAGCAGCAGTTTTTCCGCTACCTGTTTGAGCCATTCCTAATACATCACGTCCTTGCAATAAAAGAGGAATACATGTTTTTTGAATAGGCGAAGGTTTGACATAACCCATTTCGCTTAAAGATTGAATCAGAAAAGAATTTAAACCAAGAACAGAAAATGTGCTTTCAATATGAGTCATGCAGTAGATATGCCTTTTCAGTTACAGTAGCCAGTCTACATAGCTCATGATGAAAATAATTATTTATTCTCATTGAAAAGTGTGAACCGGCAAAATTAAATGATCTAAAAAATAATATTATTAAATTTTTCATATAAATTAATAATAATATTAATCAGTTGTTTCTAATAATTATTTTAAATATATAATATCTGTATGAAATTAAAATATTAGTAGATTAAAAAATAATATATTAATATTGATCAGATATTATTAAAATAATAAAAAATTAAATTTTATACGATTTCTATTTATATGGTACTATTTGAACAAACATAAATCTATATTTTATTGAAAAAATATAAATAATATTTTAATTTACTGAGTAAATCAAATAATAGTATTATTTAACATTCTATTAGATAAGTTAGAATCTTCGATTTCTTTGATACTAAGTCTCAACCGACCTTGACGATCTATCTCTAAAACTTTAACAGATATAACTTGATCAAGTTTTAAATGATTTGATACTTTCTCAACTCTTTTTTTAGAAATTTGTGAAATATGTACTAATCCTTCTTTTCCAAAACCAATAGATACAAAAGCACCAAAATCAACAATTCGAGTTACCTTTCCTGAATAAATTCGTCCTATTTCAATTTCTTCTGTAATTTCTTCAATTCTACGAATAGCATGATTAGCTTTTTCTCTAACATTAGATGATATTTTAACTGTACCGTCATCTTCAATTTCAATAATCGTTCCAGTTTCTTCTGTTAACATTCGAATTACAGAACCTCCTTTTCCTATAACGTCTTTAATTTTTTCAGGATTAATTTTGATGGTATGAATTCTAGGAGCAAATTCAGATATTTCATTTCTTGATTTGCTTAAGGCTTGATTCATAATATTTAAAATGTGCAATCTAGCTGATCGCGCTTCATTTAAAGCTACATGTATAATTTCATTAGTGATACCTTCTATCTTCATATCCATTTGTAAAGATGTAATTCCTTCTTTTGTACCTGCAACTTTAAAATCCATATCACCTAAATGATCTTCATCGCCTAAAATATCTGAAAGTAAAACATACTTGTTGCCTTCTTTTACTAATCCCATTGCTATCCCAGCAACAGCAGACTTAATTGGAACACCAGCATCCATTAAAGCTAAAGAAGCTCCACATACAGATGCCATGGATGAAGAACCATTAGATTCAGTGATTTCTGATACTACTCGAATAGTATAAGGAAAATCATTTAATGTCGGCATTACAGCTAAAAGACTTCTTTTAGCAAGGCGACCATGTCCAATTTCTCGCCTTTTAGGTGATCCAACTATTCCGATTTCTCCAACAGAATATGGAGGAAAATTATAATGAAATAAAAAATTTTCTATTCTATCTCCTAATAATTCGTCTAAATTTTGAGCATCTCTAGATGTTCCTAAGGTTACAGCAACTAAAGCTTGAGTTTCACCTCTAGTAAATAAAGAAGAGCCATGTGTGCGAGGCAAAATACCAGTTCGAATATCTAACGCTCGGATCATATCTGTTTCACGACCATCAATACGTATTTGATTACTTAATATGCGTTTACGTACAATTTGTTTTTCAAGATTTTGTAAAATATCTTCTATTATTGATATATCAATATTTGAATCATCTTCTAAGCAAATTTTAATTACTTCTTCTTTAATATTATTTAATCGCTCAAATCGTTCTTGTTTATTAAAAATTAAATAAGCATTACTGATATTTTCTTGTGATAAACGAATAATTTTTGATTCTAACATTTTACTAGTTTCTGGATAAGATATTACCCAAGGTAGTTTGCTAGCTTCATTAGAAAATGAGCGAATATTATTAATCACTACTTGTTGCTGTTGATGGCCAAATATAATAGCTCCAAGCATTGTTTCTTCACTAAGTATTTTAGATTCAGCCTCTACCATCAAAATTGCGTTTTGTGTTCCAGCAATAACTAAATCTAAAGAACTGTTTTTTATATCATCTCCTAAGGGATTTAATATATATTGATTCTTAATATAACCTACTCTAGCTGCACCTATAGGTCCATAAAATGGAATACCTGATAAACTAAGTGCTGCTGACGCTCCTATAATTGAAATAATATCAGGATTAATTTGTGGATTAACTGATACTACTGTAGCAGTTATTTGTACTTCATTTAAAAAACTCTTTGGAAATAATGGACGAATTGGACGATCTATTAAACGAGCCGTTAAAATCTCATTTTCACTTGGACGTCCTTCACGTCTAAAAAATCCTCCAGGTATACGACCTGCAGCATATGTGCGTTCTTGATAATTTACAGTTAATGGAAAAAATTTTTGTCCTGAATATATTTTTTTTTGTCCAACAACAGTTACAAATACTGCTGTATCATCCATGCTGGCCATTACTGCAGCTGTTGCTTGTCTAGCCATTACTCCTGTTTCTAATGTAATAGTATGTTGACCATATTGAAATTTACGTATAATGGGATTTAGCAAAATAATATCCTTAACATGAAACTAATTTAAATAAAAAAACATTTAAATAAAATTTTTAAAATTAAATTGCAAAAAGGGCTGATAAAGCCCTTTATAAAATTGTATTTTTATTAATATAGAACTTAATTGTACAAAAATTATTTATCGTCTTAAATTCAAATTATCAATTAAGACAGTATAACGATCTATATTTTTTTTTTTTAAATAATCTAATAATTTACGACGCTTTGAAACCATATTCAAAAGACCTCTTCGACTACAATGATCTTTTTTGTGTTGAGTAAAATGTATTTGAAGATGATTGATTTGTTGAGTTAATAATGCAATTTGTACTTCTGTAACTCCACTATCTTTTTTTGATGTTCCATATTTTGAAATAATATCTTTTTTATTCATTTTTGATAAAAACATGTAATAAGACTCCATATAATATGTTTCAAATTATATTAAATTAATCTTCACTTTCTTAATTAAATTATTTTAAAATAATATCATGCTAATCTTAAATTTAATAGTGAATAACTGAATTAGCATATGTAGAAACTAATCTATATGGAATTAATAATGTTTCTTTTTTTATCTCTCCTAAACCAAGAAATTTTTTTTCTTCATCTAGAACGCGTACTAAACCATTTTTTATATTATAATTTAAACTAATTATTTGACCTAATAAAAAGTTATAAGATTGTTGATTCGCAAGATGGATTTGAGGCAAAAAAGAGACTGGGCTGTCTATTGGCATTAATAATTTATCAATTTTTTTAAAAAAATTTATTTTATTTATATAATTTGCATTAAGTATTTTATATAAACTAGATAATGTTATTAATTGATCATGTAAATATGAAGATACTTGTAATCGTCTTAAAAAAATAACATGAGCACCGCATCCTAGTTTTTCTCCTAAATCATCAACAAGTGTTCGAATATATGTTCCTTTTGAACATAATATTTTAAATTCAATTATATTTTTTTTTTGATAAATAGAATATATATTATATATTATAATTTTTCTTATTTTACGTTCAATATTCAATCCTTGACGCGCATATTTATATAAAGGCAAACCTTTATATTTAATTGCTGAATACATAGAAGGTATTTGATTAATCACTCCAATAAATTCATTAATTGACAATTTAAGTTGAACAGAATTAAATAAAATTGGACGTTTTTGTACAACAATTCCATCAGAATCAAAAGTAGATGTTTTTTCGCCTAATTTAGCAATAACATGATATCTTTTATTAGATTGCATTAAATAATGAGAAAATTTTGTTGATTCTCCAAAACAAATAGGTAACATTCCTGTAGCTAAGGGATCTAACGTACCAACATAACCTGCTTTTTTTGCATGAAAAATTGTTTTAACTTTTTGCAAAGCATTATTTGAAGATATGCCTTTTGGTTTATCTAATAATAACAGCCCATGTATATTACGTTTTTTATAAAAAAACATCTATTTTACCTTATTTTATGAAATAGAATCTGTATATTTATTATGTTTTATTATTGTTTTTAATAGAAATGAAATTTTATCTCCTTTGATTAATGTATCATCATAATAAAAAATAATATTAGGTATAATCCTTAATTTCATTTTTTTACATAATATTTTACGAATATAACTAATAGATTTATTTAGTATTATTAACGTTTTTTTAACGTTACTTAATTGATTGATATCAAAAAAACTCAAAAATACTTGAGCATGAGATAAATCTTTAGAAATTTTTACTTGTGAAACTGTAATCATAGTTACAATACGAGGATCTTTAAGTGAAAATTGTATAATTTGAGATATATTTTTTTTTAATTCTTGAGCAATACGAATAGATCTACTAAATGATTTTTCCATAATTATCTAACCAAATAAAATAAAAAATAATAATTTATAATATTTTTTCAATTTCTTTTACTTCAAAAACTTCTATAATATCTCCAATACATAGATCGTGATAATTTTTAATTCCAATTCCACATTCTAATCCATGACGTATTTCATTTAAATCTTCCTTAAAACGTCGTAAAGATTCTAATTCTCCTTTATATATAACAATATTATCTCTTAAAATATGAATAGGATTATTACGCTTAATCAGACCTTCTGTTACCATGCAACCAGCTATTAAACCATATTTAGGAGATTTAAATATATTCCTAATTTCGGCTAAACCAATAATTTTTTCTTGATATTTTGGTGATAATAAACCAGTCATAGAAGATTTAACTTCATTGATTAAATCATAAATTACTGAATAATATCTTAAATCTAAATTTTCTGTATGAATAATTTTTTTAGCAGAAGCATCTGCTCTCACATTAAACCCTAAAATAATAGCGTTTGAAGCTAATGCTAAAGAAGCATCTGTTTCTGTAATTCCTCCAATACCTACTCCTATAATATTTATTTTAACTTCATCATTAGATAATTTTAATAACGCGCTAGAAATAGCTTCTAAAGAACCTTGTATATCAGATTTAAGAATTATTTTTAATTCCGAAATATTATTTTTATTTATTTTATCAAACATATTATCTAAATTAATTGTATTTTGATTTAATAATTTGATTTCACGAGATTTTTCTTGACGATATAAAGCAACTTCTTTTGCTTTTCTTTCATCTCGTACTACAGTTACAATATCTCCAGAAAACGGTACTTTAGATAATCCTAAAATTTCTACGGGTATCGAAGGGCCTACGCTATCAATTTCACAACCATCTTGGTTATATAAAGCTTTAACACGACCATATTCAAGGCCACATAATATTATATCTCCTTTATTTAATTTTCCTTTTTTAACTAATACAGTTGCTATAGGCCCGCGACCTTTATCAAGAAAAGATTCTATAACAATCCCTTCCGCCATACCAGTAGATGGAACTTTAAGCTCTAACATTTCTGCTTGCAATAAAATTGAACTTAATAATTTATTAATCCCTTTTCCTGTTTTTGCAGAAATAGATACAAATATATTTTCACCTCCCCATTCTTCTGATAAAATATTATGTTTGGTTAAATCATTTTTTATTTTTTCAATATCTGCATCTATTTTATCAATTTTATTTATAGCAACAATCAAAGGAACATTGGCTTCTTTTGCATGTTGAATTGCTTCAATAGTTTGCGGCATAACACCATCATCTGCAGCTACAACTAATACAACAATATCAGTTAATTGAACTCCGCGAGCTCTCATAGCAGTAAATGCTGAATGTCCTGGAGTATCTAAAAAAGTAATATCACCTAAATCAGTAGTTACATAATATGCTCCAATATTTTGTGTAATACCTCCAGCTTCATAAAATGCAGTCTTAGTTGAGCGAATATAATCTAATAATGAAGTTTTACCATGATCTACGTGTCCCATGATAGTGACTATTGGAGCTCTAATAATAAAAACATTATTCCCTGTGTCACGATCTTTCATAATTAGTTCTTCTAATACATTTTCACGACGTATAATAACTTTATGACCCATTTCTTCTGCGATTAATTGTGCTGTATCTTGATCAAGAATATGATTAATAGTACCAAAAATACCCATATTCATCATATTTTTTATTACTTCAGAACTTTTTACTGCCATTTTATTAGCTAAATCTGACACAGAAATAGAACTATTAATAATTACATCTCTATTAATAATAGCTTCGGGTTTTTGAAACACTTGTTGCAATAAAATAGATTTATTTTTTTGTTTTAAAATTTTTTTATTACGATTAGTAGTGCGACTTTCTTCTTTATAATTTTTTCCATGCTGAAATTGTTTGTTATTTTTCTTTTTACGATAATTTTTTAATGTTCTATGATGATTTCTTTTATCTATTTCTACTGCTCTGTCATTTTCATCTTCAGCTTGACGTGCATGTAAAAAAGTCGTTAAATGATAATCTTTTTTTTCTTCGTCATATACAGACCAATGTTCTTTTTGATTCTTAATTCTTTTTTTATTATTTTTATCAAAAATATTTAATTCAATATGCTTGGTAGATTGTATATTTTTTACATCATGATTGACTGGAGTATATTTATTTTTTTTTTGTACATTAGGTAGTGTAATATGATTTTTTAATTCCTTTTGTTTGCAATTATCACTTTCTTGTTTTGCTATTTTAGTATCTTCTATTGTTTTTTTAAAAATATTTTGATCTTTACTTTTTAAGTAAGTTTTTTTCTTCCTAATTTCAACTTGTATAGATTTATTTTTCCCCCCAACAGTTGAAATATTTAATATACTTCGTGTTTTCCTCTGTAAAATTAAAGTATCTAAAGAAGATTGTTTTTGTGATTCTAAATATTTTAATAAAAGTTTTTTTTCAAATAAACTAATATTATCATTTTGATTTTTTTGTATTCCTATGTGCGATAATGCTTTTATTAATTCATTTATTGCTATTTTCATTTCATTAGATAAAACTATTAAACTTATATCTGGCATACTATTTTCCTATTATCAGACTTTACTACCACCGAACCAACAAATATTACGAGCAGTCATAATCAACAAACCAGCTTGTTCTGAGTTTAAATTTTTTATATCACTTAAATCATCAATTCCTTGATCAGCTAACTCTTCTAAAGTAAATATATTTTTTTGTGCTAATTGATTAGCCAGAACTGAATTCATGCCATCAATTTTTAATAAATTTTCTTCAATTTTTTTTTCTTTAAAAATATTTTTATGAGCTAATTCTATTGATAATAATTGATTTTTTGCAGTTTCACGCACTAATATTACTTCTGATTTTGTTAAACTTTTAATTTTTAATAATTCATCAAAGGGTATATACACTAATTCTTCTAAAGAAGAAAAACCTTCTTTTACTAAAATTTTAATAATATTTTCATTAATATTTAAATGATTTTTTAAAATACTAAAAGCAGCATGCGCTTCTTCTTGATGTTTAGAATGTAAATCTTCTTTTGTCATAACATTTAATTCCCAACCACTAATTTGAGAAGCTAATCGAACATTTTGACCATTACGACCAATAGCTTGCGCTAAATTATTAGCATCTACAGCAATATCCATTGTATGATTATCTTCATCGACTACAATAGAAAATACATCTGCTGGAGCCATGGCATTTATAACAAATTGAGCAGGATTATCATCCCATAAAATAATATCAATACGTTCACCGCATAATTCGCTTGATACAGCTTGTACACGAGCCCCTCTCATTCCTACACAAGCACCTACTGGATCAATACGTTTATCATTAGTTTTTACTGCAATTTTAGCACGAGACCCTGGATCACGGGCTGCTGCTTTTATTTCAATAATCTCTTCGCCAATTTCAGGTACCTCTATACGAAATAACTCAATTAACATTTCTGTCTTTGAACGACTAATAAATAATTGAGAACCGCGAGATTCTGGATAAACACCATATAAAATACCACGAATACGATCACCAGGACGAAAATTTTCTCTAGGCAACATACCTTCACGTAAAATTAAGGCTTCAGCATTATTTCCTAAATCTAACATAATATTATCTCGATTATGTTTTTTAACTATTCCAGTAATAATTTGACCAATATATTTTCGAAATTGTTCAACTAACATTGCTCGCTCAGCTTCTCGTACTTTTTGAACAATCACTTGTTTTGCAGTTTGAGTAGTTATTCTATCGAAATCTACAGATTTAATTTGATCTTCTATATAATCGTTTAAGGCAAATTTTCCACCTTCAAAACATGCGGCTTCTAAAGTAATCTCTTTAGTTGGTTGAGTTACTACATCTACTATTATCCAGCGTCGAAAAGTAGTAAAACTACCATTTTTTCGATTTATACTAACTCTTACATCAATATCTTGATCATATTTTTTTTTCGTTGCTGTTGCTAATGCAATTTCTAAAGCTTCAAAAATTTTTTCACGGGGAAGAGATTTTTCATTTGAAACAGCTTCAACAACAGCTAAGATTTCTTTATTCATCTTGTAGAACCTCAAAATAAAACTTCTTAAAATGAATAATTAACAATTATTTTACATATAATTAATTATAAAAGTTTTTATTAGAATGTTAGATTATTAATATATATATTAATTTTATGAATTAAAATTTTATACAATTAATAGTTATTTAATATTTTGATGTTGATAAATCTATATATTATTGAAAATAAATATTCTAATAAAAAACCCCGAAGATTCGGGGTTTTAGGTACTATTACCCTATTATTTAAAGTTTATGTCAATCATGTTTGAATCTTTTTAAAACAAATTATATAATCTAAGTGAATACAATTATATTTTACATTTCTTTTAATACCGAGAATGGGATTTGAACCCATACGCTTATTCAGCACTATCCCCTCAAGATAGCGTGTCTACCAATTTCACCATCTCGGCAAAATATGTAATAACTAATATTTATATCTTTTAAGATAATTCATTAGGTATATCAGAATGTAATTGTTTTTTATCTATCATATTATGTTTAATTATTTTCTTGTCAGTATTATTTTTTAAAAATAAATTAGAATCTATTGTTCTATTATTTATATTACATAAAATTATACTGATAATTAAAAATAAAAAAGATAATATTCTGATAATTTTTATTAAAAAATCATTTTTTTTAATAGATCTAAAAAATTTATCATTATTTTTAATATTTGAATGAATTGTATTATTTAAACCTTGTGATGGTTGTAATACAATTAAAAAAATTAAAGATATAGAGATAAAAATAAATAATACTAAAAAACACCAATACATAAAAAATGATTTCCTAATGATAATATTTTTATTTATTTATTATGCAATTTATATATTCAAATAAAAATTTTGTTTATAAAAATTTACATCTAAAATATTAGATATAAATTATTTATTATAATACAAAATAATTTTGAAAATTAAACATTATATTTTCAATATTATTAAATATTGAATACAAGTTTAATAATATTAGAGTAATTTGACAGTCTCTGCAATATAATGAGCAAACTTATGCACTTTTGTATAGTTTTCTCCTTGAACCATGATTCTTACACAAGGCTCTGTTCCTGATTTACGGATTAATACGAAACTATTTTCTCCTAAAAATTTTTTATATTGATTAAGAATATTTTTGATTTTGATATTTTTATTAATATTTTTTATTTTCTTTAAATAAATGTTTAATATAATCTGTGGAAGTAATTTTATTTGATTTGATAAATGATATAAAGACATATGATTATTAATCATACTTAACAATACTTGTAAACTAGCTATAATTCCATCACCTGTAGAATGTTGATCTAATAAAATGATATGACCTGATTTTTCTCCTCCTAATATACAATTTTTTTCCTTAATTTTTTTATATACATTACTATCACCTATTTTAGTAATATGAAATGGAATACCAAGTTGTTTAAAACCTAAAATAACACCTATATTAGTCATTAAAGTACCAACAACTCCGTTTTCTAATTTTTTATTTTTTAAATATTCTTTTGCAATAATATAAAGTATTTGATCTCCATCTACTTGATTACCTAAATGATCTATCATGATAATACGATCACCATCTCCATCAAATGCTAATCCAATATCAGCTTTTTTTAAGAGAACCATTTTTTTTAATTCTATAATATTAGTTGATCCTGAATTTTGATTAATATTTACTCCATTTGGATTATTTGCAATTGTTATAACTTTTGCTCCTAAATCTTGAAAAATTCTTGGTGCTACTTTATGTGTAGCCCCATTAGCACAATCTATAACAATAGTAAAATATGACAAATTTAAGTTTTTAGGAAACGTATTTTTGCAAAAATTAATATACTTATCTTCAGGATCTATAATATTTGAAGAATGACCAAAATTATTAAAATGAGAATAACAAAAATCATTTTTAATATGACTTTCAATATTATATTCAATTTTTTTGGTTAATTTTATACCATTATTATAAAAAATTTTTATACCATTATCATAAAAAAGATTATGAGAAGCGGAAATCATAATTCCAGCAGAAGCATTAAAAAATTTTGTAAAATATGCAATAGCTGAGGTTGGCATACAATTAGCTAATAAAGTAGATGCTCCTGTAGATAAAATTCCAAATTCTAAAATAGACTGTAACATATTTCCAGAAATACGAGTATCTCTACCAATAATAATTTTTTTGTTTTTATTTTTACCTAATACGGTTCCAATGGACCAGCCTAAATTTAATAAAAAATTTAATGTCATTGGATTATCTCCTACTTTTCCACGAATTCCATCTGTTTTGAAATACTGTAAAAAAGTCATGATAATTAATCCTTGTATTATTTTAAAAAAAAAATTATTTTTGCAAAATTTTTTTAAAAATAAGATGAAGTTATATTAACTTTATTTCTTCATCTTATTTTAAGATATATTGAACAAGAATATCAAACATTACAAAATAAATGTTTCTTCGAAATATGTATTATTACTTAACAAATAAAATTATTTATTGTTATTTGCATCTATCCAATCAATTGGTTTACGAACTTCTCTTCTTTCCATTAAATCATCTATCTGAAAAGCATCAATAGTTTCATATTTTATTAAAGCTTCTTTCATAGCATGTAATATATCAATATTGTCATTTAAGATATTTCGTGCTCTTTCATAATTAATTTCAATTAACAATCTTACTTCTTCATCAATAATTCTAGCTGTTTCATCTGACATGTGTTTTATTTTTGCGACAGAACGACCTAAAAAAACTTCTCCTTCTTCTTCAGTATATAATAAAGGTCCTAATTTTTTTGAAAATCCCCATTGTGTTACCATATTTCGTGCTAAATTAGTAGCTATTTTAATATCATTATATGCACCGGTAGAAACATTTTTAGCTCCGTAAATAATTTCTTCAGCCAAACGACCTCCGTATAATGTAGATATTTGACTTTCTAACTTTTGACGACTAATGCTAAACGTGTCTGATTCTGGTAAAAAAAATGTTACACCTAATGCTCTTCCTCTTGGAATAATAGTTACTTTGTGAGCAGGATCATGATCAGGTACTAATCTTCCAATAATAACATGACCAGCTTCATGATATGCAGTTGATTCTTTTTGAAAATCACTCATAACCATTGATCTTCGTTCAGAACCCATCATCATTTTATCTTTTGCTCTTTCAAATTCTAACATAGATACTACACGATGATTAAGTCTAGCAGCAAAAAGTGCAGCTTCGTTTACTAAATTAGATAAATCAGCACCCGAAAAACCTGGTGTACCCCTAGCAATAATAATTGGGTCTACATCTTTAGATAAAGGAACTTTTCGCATATGTACTTTTAAAATTTGTTCTCTTCCACGAATATCCGGTAAAGGAACAATGACTTGACGATCAAAACGACCGGGACGTAAAAGAGCCGGATCTAACACATCAGGTCGATTAGTAGCGGCAATTAAGATAATTCCTTCATTTCTATCAAAACCATCCATTTCAACTAACATTTGATTTAATGTTTGCTCTCTTTCATCATGCCCACCACCTAATCCAGCTCCTCTTTGACGACCTACTGCATCAATTTCATCAATAAAAATTATACATGGCGCAGATTTACGAGAATGCTCAAACATATCTCTAACTCTAGATGCTCCAACTCCGACAAACATTTCAACAAAATCAGAACCAGAAATTGTAAAAAATGGAACTTTAGCTTCACCAGCTATGGCTTTTGCAAGTAATGTTTTACCAGTACCAGGAGGACCGACCATTAATACACCTTTTGGGATTTTTCCTCCTAATTTTTGAAATCGGCTCGGTTCTTTAAGATATTCGACTAATTCACTGACTTCTTCTTTTGCTTCATCGCATCCAGCAACATCTGAAAAAGTAGTTTGAATTTGATCTTCTGATAACATACGTGCTTTACTTTTTCCAAATGACATTGCACCTTTTCCGCCACCAATCTGCATTTGACGCATAAAAAAAATCCAGACTCCAATTAACAATAACATTGGAAACCAAGAAATAAAAATTGAAACAAGAAGACTGGGTTCTTCAGGGGCTGATCCAATAATCTTAACTTTTTTAATTAAAAGATTATCTAAAAGTTTAGGATCGTTAATAGGAATATAGGTAATATATTTACTACTATCTTTTTTAGTAACACTAATCATTCGTCCATTAATATATGCTTCACGCACCTGATCTTGATTGACTTCTGATAAAAAAGTTGAATAATCAACTTTATGATTATTATTTACATCGTTAGTGTTAAAATTCTGAAATACAGACATTAATACAATTGTAATAACCAACCAGAAGATCAGGTTTTTAACCATATCACTCAAGGGAACAACCTCTCATTGAATCTATATTTAAAAAACAACACAGATATCTGTTATTTTTCATCTGGTTGCTATAATGAAGATTTCTCGAGATCTTGTTCGAGAAGTTTTAGGTTTGCAAATTTTAATTTTTTTAAAAAATCTTTTAATCTCATGATATAATTCATTAAAACCATCTCCTTGAAATGATTTTAACAAAAAAGTACCATTTTTAGATAACACACGATTTGATATTTTTAATGCCAATTTAGATAATTCAATGATATTTGGCATATCAATAGAAAAATTTCCTGTTATATTAGGAGCCATATCCGACATTACTAAATCGAATATTATATCTTTTGATAAATATAATAATTTATTTAACATGTCTGGATTACGAAAGTCTCCTTGCAAAATATTAACACCCATTATTGGTTTAATTGGTAATATATCACATGCTATAATATATCCTGTTTTACCTATTTTATTTGCAGCATATTGAGACCAACTGCCAGGAGAAGAACCTAAATCAATAACATTCATTCCCATTTTTAATAACTTATAATCTGTATCTAATTGTTTTAATTTAAACCAAGCACGTGAACGTATATTATTTTTTTTTGCTTCTTTAACATATAAATCTGAAAAATGTTCTCTTAACCAATAATTAGACTTTTTCTTTTTTTTTTTATTAATCATATTTCGTTATTTAAATAGTAACTTTTAGAAAATAATTTGTAATTTAAGAAATATTACAAATTAATCATTTAATTTTGAAATCTATATATGATCAATTTTTAAAATTTTATATTCCACATTTCCACCCGGTGTAGATATATTCACAGTATCATTAATATTTTTCCCTATTAAACCTCTAGCAATTGGAGAATTAATAGAAATCAAATTTTTTTTAAAATCAGACTCATCATCACCTACAATTTTATAAGTAAACGCTTGATTATTATTAATATTTAAAATACTAATTGTAGAGCCAAAAATTACTCGACCAGTATTAGAAATTTTTTTTATATCAATAATTTGTGAATTAGACAATTTTAATTCAATTTCTTTAATTCTTCCTTCACAAAAACTTTGTTCTTCACGTGCTGAATGATATTCAGCATTTTCTTTTAAATCACCATGTTCTCTAGCTTCTGCTATTGCTTTAATAATACGCGGACGTTTAATATTTTTTAATGTTTTAAGTTCTTGAAGAAGTTTTTCCGCACCTCGCGCAGTCATAGGGATTAAATGAGACATAATATGAATACTCCTTTTCTGTTCATTACTTTTTTAAAAAAAATTCTAAAATAAAATTTAATAAAATACTTTTGAAAATTTTTAAAACTGTTAAATTATAATTAGTATAAAAAATACTTAAATATAATAACATTGTATTTTTAAAAATATGACAATTTATGTTGTTCATTTTATTGAAATATTTATAAAAATTATATTATTAAAATAGAAATTTATATTAAAAATATCTAATAAAACTTTATACACAATAAAATATATTTAAAATACATATTTATTTTAAATTAAAAAATATAATTTATCAAAATTTTCAGTATGTAGTTATATATTTAAACTTAACTTATTTAAAATATTTTTAGATAAGTATATTTATAAGTCAATTTCAATGAAGAATAAAATATTATCAACAATGTATATTCTTTTCTATTATTAACATAAAAGTATAAAAATATGGATAATGAAAGTATCAAATTATTACTAATTAACAAACTAAATTTAACAAAAATATATGTTACAGGAGATAATAATCATATTAACATTATAGCTATTGGAGATATTTTTAAAAATATTAGTTCGGTAAAAAGACAACAAATTGTTTATGAACCATTAATCAATATAATTACAGAAAAGTATATTCATGCAGTATCTATTACTGCATATACAAATGATGAATGGGAAAAAACAAATAATCAATAATTTGTATCATCTTTAAATAGAGATCTATGAATACATGAATCAATTATCTATAACAGGAAACAAAACTTTAAATGGTAATGTAATCATTTCTGGGTCTAAAAATGCAGCGCTGCCAATTTTATTCATGACTATATTAACAAAAGAAAAAATTAAAATTAGCAATGTACCTAATTTAACTGATATTCAAATAGCACTTAAATTGCTTATACATTTAGGAGCTAAAATCAAACAAAAAAATAATTTACAAATTGATACAAGTACAATAAATATTTTTAATGCTCCAAATTATTTAATTAATAAAATTAGAGCATCTATTTGGATACTAGGTCCTCTTTTAGCTCGTTTCGGACAAGCTCACATATCTTTACCTGGTGGATGTAAAATAGGTGATAGACCAATCGATTTACATTTATATGGTTTAACTCAATTAGGTGCTATTATTAACGTAAAAGGTAAATATATACATGCTTATATAAAAGGACGTTTTCAAGGAAAATATATTTTTATGGAAAAAATTAGTGTTGGTGCAACTATAACAATTATGAGCGCTGCTATTCTAGCTCAAGGTTTAACAATTATTGATAATGCAGCTTGTGAACCAGAAATTATCGATGTTGCAAAATTTTTAAATTCTATAGGAGCTAATATAACTGGTGCAGGAAATAAAAAAATATATATTCAAGGTGTATCAAAATTAACTGGAGGAAAACATACAATTATTCCAGATAGAATTGAAACAGGGACTTTTTTAATCGCTGCTACAATTTCACAAGGTTATATTATTTGTCATCAAACTGAACCAAAACATTTAAAAACTGTATTAATGTATTTAAGTAAATCTGGAGCAAAAATTAGAACAGGAAAAGATTGGATTGAATTAGATATGAGAGGTAAACGTCCAAAATCTTTAAATGTTCAAACTGCTCCTTATCCAGGTTTACCAACAGATATGCAATCACAATTTACATTATTAAATATAATTTCTCAAGGTATTGGTATAATAACTGAAAATATTTTTGAAAATCGATTTATTTATGCTATTGAATTAATCAAAATGGGCGCAAAACTAAAGATTAAGAATAATACTATTATATCTTATGGAACACAAAATTTGATAGCTTCTAACATTTTTTGTAGTGATTTAAGAGGAGCAGCAACGTTAATATTAGCCAGTTGTATTGCTATTGGTATAACTATTGTCAATCATACTTACCACATTGAAAGAGGATACGATTCATTTCTTCAAAAATTAAATAAATTAGGAGCGGATATAAAAATTATATAAATATAATTTTATAAAATTTTTAAAAAACAATATAACTGGAGTGTTTTATGTATGCAGTTTTTATAAGTGGCGGCAAACAATATAAAGCAATTAAAAATCAAGTAATTAGATTAGAAAAATTAAACTGTCCAATTGGTACAACTATAAAATTTGATAAGCTTTTAATGATATCTCAAAAAGATTATACAATTATTGGAGAGCCTTTTATACAAGGAGGAATTATAAAAGCTGATATTCAAAATCATGGTCGTTCGAAAAAAATTAAAATTATTAAATTTAATCGTCGCAAACATTATAAAAAACAGCAAGGTCATCGTCAATATTTTACTGATGTTAAAATTTTAGATATCAATCATATTCAAGGAAAAATATAATCCATGGCACATAAAAAAGCAGGAGGATCGACTAGAAATGGAAGAGACTCTAATGCACAACGATTAGGTGTAAAATGTTTTGGAGGTGAATTTATTTCTGCAGGTAGTATTATTGTTAAACAAAGAGGAACTAAATTTCATCCTGGAAAAAATGTAGGTTGCGCAAAAGATCATACAATTTTTGCTACTGTTGCAGGAAAAGTAGAATTTAAAAAAAAAGGATTAAAAAAAAGAACATATATTAATATAATTAATTAAATAGCATATAAGTTTTTTGTTAAAACCCCTTATTTAAGAGGGGTTCCTCTTTTTTTATATACATTATCACAATATATTATTGATATAATAAATAGTAACATTATAATTTTTTACCGAATAAAATATATATCAGGAGCATGAAGTATGAAATTTATTGATCAAACGGTAATAGAGGTCATTGCAGGAAATGGTGGACATGGTTGTGTAAATTTTAGAAGAGAAAAATATATTCCTAAGGGAGGTCCAGATGGTGGAGATGGAGGAAATGGAGGCAGTATTTGGTTAGAAGCGAATAATAATTTAAATACTCTTATAGATCTTAGATTCAAAAAACAATTTAAAGCGGAAAATGGACAAAATGGGTCAGGAAAAAAATGTTCTGGCAAAAAAGGAAAAGATATAAAAATATATGTTCCGGTAGGAACAAAAGTTATAAATTTTCAAACACGAGAAATTATAGATGATCTAATTCAACATCAACAAAAGGTTATGGTTGCTAAAGGAGGTTGGCATGGTTTAGGTAATGCTAGATTTAAATCTTCTACGAATCGTACACCTCAACAAAGTACATTAGGTACACAAGGGGAAAAACGAGAAATACAATTAGAATTATTATTAATTGCAGATGTTGGAACATTAGGAATGCCTAATGTTGGAAAATCTACTTTAGTTTCAAATATATCTGGAGCAAAAACAAAAATTGCTAATTATCCATTTACAACATTAAATCCTATTTTAGGTAGTGTAACAACAAAAAATAATAAAAAATTTATTATCGCAGATATCCCTGGAATCATTCAAGGGGCATCGCATGGATCTGGATTAGGTATACGTTTTTTAAAACATTTAGAAAGATGTAAATTACTTTTGCATATTGTTGATTTAGTTCCTCAAAATAATTATCGTCCAATAGATAATATAAAAATAGTTTTAAAAGAACTAAAAAAATATAGTTTAGATTTATATAATAAACCAAGATGGTTAATTTTTAATAAAACTGATCTATTAAGTACAACAAAAATTAATAAAATTATTGATGAAATAAAATGTCATATTAAATTGCCAAGTCAATATTATTTAATTTCATCTATTCAGAAAAATAGTATGATACAATTATGCTGCGATATTTGTCACCATTTAGAAAAAATAAAATAAGAACTCGGCGTTTTAAAACCAAGTTCTTTTAAAAATTACAAGATAAAATATTTAAAATTTAACGTTTAGAAAATTGTGGACGTTTCCTAGATTTTCGCAAACCAACTTTTTTACGTTCTACTTGGCGTGAATCACGTGTTACAAAACCAGATTTTCTTAACTCCAATCTTAATGATTGATTATATTTAATTAAAGCTCGAGTAATACCTTGTCGAATCGCTCCTGCTTGACCAGATATACCTCCACCTTTTACTGTAATATAAATATTAAATTTATCAATCATACCAACTAATTCTAATGGTTGACGCACAATCATACAAGAAGTTTCACGACCAAAATAATCTTTTAAAGAACGTTTATTAATAAAAATTTCTCCACTACCCGATCTAAGAAAAACTCTAGCAGAAGAACTTTTACGACGACCAGTACCATAATTTTGATTTACAATCATATATTTTTTTATACACCTTTATAAAATGTTTAATAATGTAGGACATTGAGCTATATGATGATGATCTGCATTAGAAAAAATTTTTAATTTTTTTAGCATAGCACGACCTAAGGGACCTTTAGGTAACATTCCTTTTACGGCATGTTGTATAATTCTTTCTGGATGTAAAGCAAGAATTTCTTCAAATCTATATTTTTTTATACCACCTATATATCCAGTATGATGATAGTAAATTTTATCAATCTTTTTATTCCCTGTGACTAAAATTTTAGAAGCATTTAAAACAATAATATAATCGCCAGTATCAAGATGAGGAGTATATTCAATTTTATATTTTCCTCTTAGATAAGACGATAATACACTAGCCAATCTACCTAATACTTTATTAGTAGCATCAACATAATACCAATTTCGTTTAATATTATTTAATTTTACTGAAAATGTTTTCATAAAATATCACTCAGTTGAATATAATTTTTTATATATAAAATAATACTATCATTAAAATTAATAAGATATAGTAAATATATTTTAATAAAACTTTTTTAAAATATTATTAGTTATTAATAAAATTAATTTTATTATTTCAACTATATTAAAAAAACATTTATGTATATTATTATATATAATAATTAAATTTTCTTATTAAAAGCGCATTTTATACTTAAATACACTATATATTTATAGGTAATACATGATGCCTACTCAAAATTCTTTATTATTTTTTCGTAATAAAATTAATAAAATTGATAAAAATATTGTAAAATTATTAGCAGAAAGAAAAAATTTAGTCTTAGAAATTGCTCAATCTAAAATCAAAAATAAACAAGCGATACGAGATGTAGAGCGTGAAACAAACATGATCAATGAATTAACTAGTTTAGGAAAAAAAAATCATCTTCAACCAGAGTATATTACTCGATTATTTCAATTAATAATTGAAGAATCAGTATTAACTCAGAAAAAATTATTACAACAATTTTATCATAATAAAAATTTAATTTGTTCTAATTTTTCTGTCCTTGGACCTCAAGGATCTTATTCTCATATCGCGGCATGCAAATATGCAGATAATACTTTTCAAGTATGTACTATACAAGAATGTTTAACGTTTAAATCTGTTATCGACTCTGTGGAAAATAATCAATCAGATTACGCTGTTTTGCCAATTGAAAACACTTGTTCTGGTTATATTCATGAAGTGTTAGCTTTATTAGAAAAAACAAATCTATTTATTGTTGGAGAAATTAGTATTTTTATTAATCATTGTTTAATTGCAATTAAAAAAATTCGATTAGATCAAATTCAAAATATCTATAGTCATCCTCAACCATTTAAACAATGCAGCAATTTTATTAGCAAATTTCCAAAATGGGTAATTCATCACACTCAAAGTACTTCAGATGCTATGAAAATAATATCTGAAAAAAATCAAATATCTCACGCAGCATTAGGAAGCGAAATTAGCAGTAAAATATATGGATTAAAAGTGTTATATAAAAATTTAGCAAATCAAGAAAATAATAGAACAAAATTTATTATCTTAAATCGCAACCCTATTAAGATTTCTGAAACAAAAAATAATAAAACAACTTTTTTATTTACTACTAAACCAAAATCAGACGATCTAAATAATATATTATCTATATTAAAAGATGAAAATATCATTATATATAAGTTAACTTCTAGAACATTAGATCATGAACCATGGGGAAAAATATTTTATATTGAAATTCAAATCAATCTATTGTCACAATTGATGCAAGATATTCTCAAAAAAATTAAAAAAATCACTAAATTTATCAAAATTTTAGGTTGTTATCCTTATGAAAGGATATCTGAATAATTTTTCAAAAACATTAAAAAACAAATAATTTAGTAATGAATTATATAAACTAAATATACATTTTTTAAAAAAATTAAATATTTAAACTTTAATATGAGTAATAAATAATGTTTAAAAACTTAAAAAAACGTCTGTCAAGTAGTTTTAAAAAAATTATAAATAAAGGAAGACTCACAGAAGAAAATATTAAAGATACTATACGAGACATACGAAGAGCACTATTAGAAGCAGATGTAGCATTATCAGTTGTAAAAGACTTTATACAAAATGTTAAAAACAAATCCATTGGTCATCAAATCAATGCAAGTTTAACGCCAGGACAAGAATTTATTAAAATCATTCGAAATGAACTAATTTTTATAATGGGAGAAAAAAATAATTCATTAAATTTATCTATTCAACCACCTGCAGTAATATTATTAATTGGTTTGCAAGGTTCAGGTAAAACTACAAGTTTAGCAAAATTAGGTCAATGGATTAAAAATAAATATAAAAAAAAAATCTTAATTGTCTCTACTGATATTTATCGAGCAGCAGCTATTAAACAATTACAAATATTATCTGAACAAATTGAAATAGATTTTTTTAAATCTACAATAAATCAACAACCAATTGAAATAACTAAACAAGCAATGCAGTATGCACAATTAAAATTTTATGATGTATTATTAATTGATACGGCGGGTCGATTGCATATTGATAAAAATATGATGAATGAAATTCATGAAATAAAAAAAATATCTAAACCTATTGAAACAATATTAATAGTAGATTCTATGATGGGTCAAGATGCAATAAATATGGCTAAAATATTTGATAATGAGTTATTAATTTCTGGTATAATATTAACAAAAACAGATAGTGATGCTAGAAGCGGTGTTGCTCTATCAATACGATATATTACCGGCAAACCAATTAAATTTATAGGTACAGGAGAAAAAATTACATCGTTAGAAGAATTTTGTCCTGAAAAAATAGCTGATAGAATTTTAGGGATGAATGATATGATATCTCTTATTAAAGAAATTGAACAAAAAGTAGATCAATCAGACATTCAAAAACTAACAAAAAAAATAAAAACAGGACATAATTTTAATTTAAATGATTTTTTAACACAAATCAAACAAATGCAAAAAATAGGAGGATTAAATTATTTTATAGATAAATTCTCTAGTAATAGTCAATTATCTAATCATACATCATTATTAAACACAGATGAAAACACATTTAAAAAAGTAGAAGCTATTATTTCTTCAATGACACCGAAAGAACGACAACAACCAATTATTATAAAAGGCTCCAGAAAACGTAGAATAGCTTTAGGATCGGGTACAAAAATACAAGATGTTAATAAATTATTAAAAAATTTTGATGATATACGTAGAATAATGAAAAAAATTAAAACTAGTGGAATATCTAAAGTTATAAGAGGAATTAAAAACATGTTACCGAAAAATTTTTAAATATATTATATCATAATATGCTTTTAAAATAAAATATTTATTATTTTATATAATAATCAATATATATTACAAATACTTTATTAGGAAAAAAAATGGTTAAAATTCGTTTATCAAGATATGGAACTAAAAAACGTCCTTTTTATAAAATGGTAGTAGCTGATAGTCGTTTTGCTAGAAATGGTCGTTTTATAGAAAAAATAGGATATTTTAATCCTATTACTCAAGGAGGAAAATCTAGCCAACTTAAAATAGATTTAAAAAGAGTAGAATATTGGATCAATCAAGGCGCTCAAATGTCAGATAAAACTAAAAAATTAGTTCAATTATTTAATAAAAAAGAGAATATTTTATAAAAAATACTATTAATAAACCTATTAAACCATTAGTCATTGGAAAGGTAGGAAAAGCTTATGGAATATTGGGTTGGATAACCATTTTTTCTTTTACAGAAAAAAAAGAGCAAATATTTAGTTATTTACCTTGGTTTTTTTTGAAAGATAATCAATGGACTAAAATAACAGTTAATAACTGGAAAAAATATAAAAATAATTTTATTGTAAGTGTTAATAATATATTTGATCGTTCAATTATTAAAAATTTCACTAATGCAAACATAATTATTAGTCAAAATACATTACCATTATTAAAAAAAAATAATTATTACTGGAATGATTTAATTAATTGTACAGTTTTTAATACCAATCATAATTATATTGGTAAAGTTAATAATTTAATTAGAACAAAAAATAATGATGTTCTTATTGTATATAATCAGTTTAGTCAATTGAAAAAAAATATATTAATTCCATTTATAGAAAATCAAATTATAAAAAATATCAATATTTATAATAAATTAATAATAGTTACATGGAACTAAATCATATATTCTACATGAACAAAAAACATAAAAATCCTCTAATATGGTTTAATATTATTACTATTTTCCCAGAAATGTTTCAAGCCATTTCAAATTATGGAATTGTTTCTCAAGCAATTAAAAAAAAAATAATTAATATAACTTGTTTAAATTTAAGAGATTTTAGTCAAAATAAGCATAGATCTATAGATGATCGTCCTTATGGAGGAGGAGCAGGAATGTTAATAAGTTTTAAACCACTATATTTAGCTATTCAATACGCAAAATCAATCTTAAAAAATGATGCGACGATTATTTATTTATCTCCTCAAGGAAAAAAATTTAAACAAAAAGATATAGAAAAATTAATTAATAAAAAAAAAATTATTTTTATATGTGGTAGATATGACGGAATAGATCAACGTATTATTGATTCTCAAGTCCATGAAGAATGGTCTATTGGAAATTATATACTCACTGGAGGAGAATTAGCTGCTATGGTTATGATTGATGCTATTTCTAGATTAGTTCCAGGTGTTATTAAAACTGAACAATCAATACAAAAAGATTCTTTTTCTAATCATCTTCTTGATTATCCTAGTTATACTCGACCAAAAATTGTGCATAATATGTCAGTTCCAAAAGTTTTATTATCTGGAAATCATAAAAATATTTATCTTTGGCGTTTACAACAATCACTGATAAATACATGGATAAAACGTCCAGATATATTAAAAGATAAAAAATTAAATATACAAGAACAAATATTACTAAATAATTTTAAGAAACATCAAAAAAAAAATAATTCATAATATTTTTTTATTTAAAAGGATAATTATGTCGAGTATAATTCAACAAATTGAAAAACAACAAATAAAAAAAAATATACCTGTTTTCCGACCTGGAGATACTATTGAAGTACAAGTCTGGGTAATTGAAGGCTCTAAAAAACGTATACAATCTTTTGAAGGAATAGTTATTGCAAAAAAAAATCGTTTTTTACATTCATCTTTTACAGTTAGAAAAATATCTAATGGGGAAGGTGTAGAAAGAGTTTTTCAAACACATTCTCATAATATTGAAGATATTATTCTTAAAAGAAAAGGCTTTGTTAGAAAAGCAAAATTATACTATTTAAGACATCGTACTGGTAAAGCAGCACGTATTAAAGAAAGAATAGATTAATAAATATAAACATGCAGTCATGAGTCTTAACCTTGACTGCATTATTATATAATCAATCAATTATATAAACAATATGTTACTATAAATTAAGCAGTTCCACCTATAGTTAAACTATCTAATTTAATAGATGGTTGTCCTATACCCACTGGAATATTTTGACCATCTTTACCACATATTCCCATCCCTGAATCCATTTTTAAATCATCACCTACCATAGATATTTGTTGCATTGCCTCTAAACCTGATCCTATTAAAGTAGTATTTTTAATAGGTGTAATAATTTTTCCTTTTTTTATTAAATATGCTTCTGATGTGGAAAATACAAAGTTTCCAGATGTAATATCTACTTGTCCACCAGAAAAATTTACAGCATATATTCCATAGTCAACACTATTGATAATATCGTCTATTTTTGATTTTCCTGACAACATAAAAGTATTAGTCATACGAGGCATTGGTAAGCATGAGTATGATTCACGACGACCATTTCCAGTAGTATCCATTCCCATTAAACGTGCATTTAATTTATCTTGCATGTATTTTTTTAATATACCATTTTCAATTAAAATATTACGTTGACCAGGTGTACCTTCATCATCAACACTTAATGAACCACGCTGATTAGCCATAGTACCATCATCAATTATAGTACATAATTTTGACGTAACTTGTTTTCCAATCATATTAGTAAATACAGAAGTTTTTCTTCTGTTAAAATCTCCTTCTAAACCATGACCAACTGCTTCATGTAATAAAACACCAGGCCATCCCGATCCTAATATAACTGGGAAGGCACCAGAAGGCGCATCTTTTGCGGATAAATTTAATAATGCTATACGCACTGCTTCTTTAGACCAATATTCAATTCGTATCTCATCTGAAAGATCGTCTTTATTTAAAAAAAAGTTATAGTCAGTGCGACTACCACCTCCACTGCGTCCTCGTTCTCGTTTTCCATGATCTTCAACTAAAACATTGATAGAGCATTGCACTAATGGTCTTATATCAGCAACAATATTTCCATCAGTTGAAGCAATTAATACTTGTTCATATGATCCTGTTAAATTTGCATTCACTTCTTTAACTCGATGATCAATATTACGTGCTATACGATCTATTCTATATAAAAGATCAATTTTCTCTTTTGCAGAAAATGTGTCTAAAGGATTAATATTATTATAATGAGATTTAATTGATTTTTTTGATAATTTTTTATTTTTTATTACACCTTTCATTGACATAATACTGCGTGCTTTATTAGTACTAGTCTGCAAAGATTGAATAGATATCTGATCTTCATATGCAAAACCTACACTTTCATTTTTAATAGCTCTAACTCCTACTCCTTGATCAAAATGATAGTTGCCTTCTTTAATAATACTATTTTCTAAAAACCAAGATTCATAAAGATTGGATTGAAAAAAGCAATCTCCATAATCTATATTACGAGTACAAAGTTCTTCTAACGCCATAAAGACATTTTGATAATTTATTTTGTTATTAATTAATAAAGATTCACCAACTAATTCAAACATCATTTTAACGTACTCAATTAATTATTAATATTTAAATATATTATAAAATATAATATAAAAAATAAAAAACGTTATTTAACATCTTTGATGTTTTTTTTAAAATTATAGTATACTATTAAAATTATGATTTTTTATTAAAAAATATTTATATATGAAAAATATTATACATGTACTAATAATTAATGGACCAAATTTAAATCTTTTAGGAACTCGTGAAACCAATATTTATGGACATAATACTTTATCTGATTTAATAGATAAAATGAAACAAAAATCAAAAAAAAATAATATATTTTTGCATCATATACAATCTAACGCGGAACATATTCTAATTGATAAAATTCATGCTGCTAAACAAAATATTGACTATATTATTATTAATCCAGGTGCATTTACGCATACTAGTATTGCTATTAGAGATGCTTTAATTGCAGTAGATATTCCTTTTATTGAAGTCCATATTTCAAATATTTTTGCTCGAGAAAGTTTTCGTTCACATTCATGGTTATCTGATATTTCTCAAGGTGTTATTTCTGGATTAGGATTAGATGGTTATTATTGGGCATTAAAAACTATATCTAATAGATTAATAAATGTTAATCAAAAAAATTGATTACAATATTTACAAAAAATATAAAAAAATCATTTGCACTCTCTTAATTTTATATTTCTAATAGAAAGTGCAATCAATATATAAGATATACATTGCAAACAAACTAATTCATACTATATTTTTTTAATTTTTTTCTTAATGTACTACGATTTATTCCCATAATTAAAGCTGCTTTTGTTTGATTTCCTCTAGTATATTGCATTATTATATCTAATAATGGTTGTTCTAGTTCAGTTAAAACTAACTCATATAAATTATTGATTTTTTTATTATTTAAATTTAATAAATAATTTTTTAAAGCATTTTTAATTAATTCACGCAAAGATTTTTTAATAATTTTATCTTGAAAATTAATTCTAGAATAAAATAAAAATTCTGTATTTATTTTTTTTTCTAACATCATATTATCAACTCTTGATTATGTTATATTTTTAAATTGTTATTCACTATGAATACTGATATTAAAATCTAATACTGTAATAGTATATTTCAAAACTTTTTAATACAAAAATAAACAATATGAATGTATTAAAAATAAATATAATTTAAAAGACTTAATTTTTTTTATGATAATTTTGAAATTAATTCAATCATATCTTTGGGAAAAGGTATTGTCCAAGACATTAAGTTTTGACGAACAGGATGTAAAAATGAAAGATAATTAGCATGTAGCGCTTGACGAGAAAATTTATATACTTGATTTATTTTTTGATCGTTTTTATATTTAATATAATTATTTAAATTACTATAACAAGGATCCCCAAATAATGGATGTTTAATATATGACATATGTACACGAATTTGATGTGTTCTGCCAGTTTCTAATCGTATAGATATATGTGTGTGATTTTTAAAACGATTTATTATTGTATAATGTGTAATTGCAGTTTTTCCTAAACGATTGACTGTCATGCATGTTCTTTTAATAGGATGCCTCATAATAGGTTGATTAATTGTTCCTCCTGAAATTACATTTCCTGTAACAATACCTTGATATTTGCGAACAATTTTTCTTTCTTTTAATAATTTTACTAAATAATTATAAGAAAAAATATTTTTTGCAATTACCATTAAGCCCGTAGTATTTTTATCTAAACGATGAACTATACCTGAACGCGGAACATTACGAATATTTTTATCATAATATAGTAAAGCATTTAAAATAGTTCCTGTTTTATGACCTGACCCTGGATGCACTACTAAGCCATCAGGTTTATTTATAACTAATATGTGATCATCTTCATAAATAATGTTTAAAGAAATATTTTCTGGAAGATCATATAATATTTGTTCATTTTTCAAATAAATAGTAATAGTTTCTTTACCTAATATTTTTTTATCAGGTATATTTATGATAATTCCATTAACAGCAACTTGATTCATAATAATCATTTTTTTTAAGTAGGAGCGAGAATATTCATTAAATATAATTGATAAAACTTGATCTAATCTTTTTCCGAATAAAGATATACAAGATATAGTTGTGCTTAATTTTGTTTCTTTCAATATCATAATCCTTATTTTTAGGAAATTAACGCTGAATCTTGAATATTTATATAATATGCTATTCTAGTATAATTCTAGAAGTTCATGTTTAACAATATAAATTTTATTAAATTAAATTGAATCTATAACAATGAAAAGAAAAAAAAATATTATACTGATTTTTATTATTTTATGTTTTAACTTCACGGTAAATTGTAGATCTTTAAATAGTCATGTTTTTATAGATACATATCTTTTGTATAAAAAATCTCAAATAGAAACATATCTTCTTTATAAAAAATCTCAAAAAGAATTAAAAAATAAACGATTTAATAATATGATAGTAATATTAGAGCATATCAAAAATAATAATGTTACGCATTTTAATGATGATAAAATTAGAATACATTTAATTTATGGTTATTATAAAACCAATAATTTTAATATGGCTATAAAAAATATAAAAGAATTTTTAAATAATTACCCAAATCATCCAAATACGGATTATGCAGAATATATAAAATGCTTAATTAATATACAATTAGATAAAAATATTTTTTTAAAAAATTTATTAAAAGATTATTATAAAAGAGATTTAAATCATTCAATATACACATTTTTGCAATTGAAAAAATTTATTAATAAATATCCTTATAGTTTATACCTTCCAAATGCTAAAAAACATTTATTGTGCTTAAAAAATCATTTATCAGAATATGATTTGCAAATCTTAAAATTTTATTTTTTTCGTCAAGAATATATATCTGTAATAAGCCGAGGACAAGAAATGCTGCAAAAATATCCAGAAACAAAATCAGCACGAATAGCTCTTAAATATATGCAAAAATCTTATAATTCATTAAAAATGTTTGATATATCTAAAAAAATATCAAAAATCATTATTTTAAATGATGTTTCAAGTTAATAAAGCAATCAATTAATAAAATAATTAAATGATTATCCAATGAATAAATATCACAAATTTATTTTTGAAATATTTCAATGTAATTCAAACGTCTTTTTTAAATTAATCAAGAATAAAAATGAATAGAACAACAAATAATATTCGTCAAGATTTTTTAAATTTCTTTAAAGATAAAAAACATATAATTGTTCCAAGTAGTTCTTTAGTTCCATATAATGATTCATCATTATTATTTACAAATGCAGGGATGAATCAATTTAAAGAAATTTTTTTAAATGAAAAAAAAATAAATTACTCACGAGTTGCTACTGTTCAACGTTGTTTAAGAACTGGAGGTAAACATAATGATTTAGAAAATGTAGGATATACTTCAAGACATCATACTTTTTTTGAAATGCTTGGAAATTTTAGTTTTAATGATTATTTTAAAAAAGAAGCAATTGAATATGCTTGGGAATTATTAACATCAAAAAAATGGTTTAATATACCCGTACATAAATTATGGGTGTCAGTTTATCAAGAAGATGACGAAACATATAAAATTTGGAAAAATATTATTAAAATACCTATTAAACAAATTATCAAAATAGGAGATAAGAATAACGTTCAATATAATTCAGATAATTTTTGGCAAATGGGCGACAGTGGTCCATGTGGTCCTTGTACAGAAATATTTTATGATTATGAAGATAATTTAAAACCAAATCCAGAAGATTTCTTAAATAATAAAAATAATCGTTTTATTGAAATTTGGAATATTGTTTTTATTGAATTTAATCGTATCTCTCGAAACAATATTATCTCTTTAAAAAACAAATCCATAGATACAGGTATGGGATTAGAAAGAATAGCTTCGATTTTACAAAATGTATTTTCTAACTATCATATTGATATATTCCAAAAATTAAAAGAACATATATCTCAATTAAGTCAAGTACACGATTTAAATCATATATCTTTACAAGTAATATCCGATCATATCAGATCATGTGCGTATATTATTGCTGATGATATTACGCCATCCAATGAACATCGAGGATATGTTTTAAAAAGAATTATTAGAAGAGCATTAAGACATTGTCATAAAATAGGTATGAAAAAAAATTGTTTTCATCAATTAGTTGCTACAGTAATCAAAGTAATGGGAGACTCAGGTGTTATATTAAAACAAAAACAAAAAAAAATTGAAGACATATTGAGATCAGAAGAAAAACAGTTTTCTTATACTTTAGAAAAAGGTTTAAAAATATTAAATAGTGAAATAAAAAAAACAAATAATAATATATTATCTGGAAAAACTGCATTTTATTTATATGATACTTTTGGTTTTCCAATTGATTTAACAGCTGATGTTTGCCGTGAAAAAAATATTCAAATAGACTATAATGCATATAAATTACAACAATATAAACAAAAAACACAATCTAATATTAATAAAAAATTTTATAAAAATTATAATAATATTATTGTCAATGCCACATGTCATTTTGAAGGGTATAAAAAAAATAAAACAAAATCATTAGTCAAACAAATTGTAATTAATCATAAATCTGTTTCAAAAGCTAATAAAAATGAATATAGTATTATTTTTTTAAATAAAACACCATTTTATCCTGAATCAGGAGGACAAATAGGTGACACAGGTGAATTATATAATAAAACATGCTATTTTGTAGTAGAAAATACAAAAAAATATGGAGATTCAATAGGACATATTGGTAAATTAATATCAGGTACACTAGAAACCAACACACATATTAATACTCAAATTCACCAATTAAATCGAACTGCAATTCAATTAAATCATTCAGCAACACATTTATTACATTCTGCATTAAGAAATATTTTCGGACAATATGTTTGCCAAAAAGGTTCTTTAGTGACCCATACACATTTAAGATTTGATTTTTCTTATCAAAATCCAATAGAAATATTTCAAATACAACAAATTGAACATATGATTAATAAATATATTCGTCAAAATGTTCTCATTACTACTCAAATGCTGAGTTTAGAAGAAGCTAAAAAAAAACAAGCAATAGCTTTATTTGAAAATCAATATAGCTCAATAGTACGAGCTGTTATAATGAAAGATATTTCTATTGAATTATGTAGCGGAACTCATGCTAAAAGAACTGGTGATATTGGAATTTTTAAAATTATTTCTTATTCAAGCATAGCATCAGGAATTAAACGAATTGAAGCTGTAACAGGACATGAAGCAATAAATTATTTGCATAAAAAAGATAATTATATAACAGACTTATCTCTTACATTACATTGTAATCAATCAGATATTAAAGACAAAATTGAAAATTTACAAAATAAAATAAAATATATTGAAAATAAAATAACTAAATTACAAAAAAGAGAAAATCAAAACTATATAACACAATTACTCAAAAATTCTTATGATTTAAAAGGAATTAAACTAATAATACATATATTTCATAAATATGAACATAAATTGTTAAGAATTATTACAGATGAATTAAAACAAAAATCAAAACAAACAATTACTATATTAATAAATGTTAAAAATAATCGTTTTACTATTGTTATTGGAGTTACAAAAAATTTATTTAATTATATAACAGCTATAAAAATTATGAAAATGATTTCAGAACGTACTCATGCAAAAGGAGGAGGAAAAAAAGAAATTGCTGAAGGAGGAGGAATATATACTGAAAAACTATCAATAATTTTAAAAAATATGCCATTATGGCTTGATCAACAATTATATCAAACATAAAATATTTCTTAGTATAGCATGTATATTTTAATTATAAATTGAAAAATTTATTAAAATATAAACTATAAAATATATTTTTTTAAAATATTAAGATTTAAATTAAAAATTATATTATTCATGACACCAAGAACTAGAGAGATCATACTCTTTTATCTTTCAAGGAACAAAAAATGCTTATTCTAACTCGTCGAGTCGGTGAAACGTTAATAATTGGCGATGAGATAACTGTAACAGTACTAGGAGTGAAAGGTAACCAAGTTCGTATTGGTGTCAATGCCCCTAAAGAAGTTTCGGTACATCGTGAAGAAATATATCAACGTATTCAAACTGAAAAAAAACAAAAAAATAAATATTAATTAATACTACATCTTACTTAAATTACGTAAGATGTAGTTTATATATTATTTTGATTTTTAACATATAATCTACTCATGTAATAATAAAATATATTTGACTTATATAAAAAAAAAAGTAAAATAAAAATGAAAAAATTTTTATATTTAGGTGAGATGGCCGAGAGGATGAAGGCGCTCCCCTGCTAAGGGAGTATGTAGAAATTTCTGCATCGAGGGTTCGAATCCCTCTCTCACCGTGATAAAAAAATTTGATATTTTGATTTACCGTAATATATTTCGCATCCGTAGCTCAGATGGATAGAGTACTCGGCTACGAACCGAGCGGTCGGAGGTTCGAATCCTTCCGGATGCAAAAAAAATTAAAATAATAATCTCTTTAAAATATATCAAATATATCAAATATATTTATGCATATAAAATTATTAATGTACAATATAAAGAATATTTTAAAATAAAATATTGTAGGAAATAAAATTGATAACAGATATTTCGAAAAAAATTTCTTGGTTATATAATAATCCAAAAATATTAAAAGGGATTTATCGAGGTATTGAGCGTGAAACTTTAAGAATTAAAAAAAATGGTGATTTTTCTAAAACTAAACATCCATATTTTCTTGGTTCTTCTTTAACTCATAAATGGATTACTACTGATTTTTCTGAAAACTTATTAGAATTTATTACTCCTGCTACTAATAATATAGATAAATTATTATCTTTTTTGACTGATATACATTGTTTTGCTGCATCTAAAATTCGCCATGAACGTATGTGGCCGTTTAGCATACCTTATTCATATAAAAAAAAAACAAATATTCAAATAGCTCAATATGGCTCTTCTAATTTAGGAAAAATGAAATCTGTTTATAGAACAGGATTGAAATATCGTTACGGTGATTTAATTAATACTATATCAGGCATACATTATAATTTTTCATTTCCTATTTTATTTTGGGAATACTGGAAAAAACAAGAAGAAATTGATAAAAATATTGATTATATTTCACAAGGATACTTACATGTAATTAGAAATTATTATCGATTTGGTTGGATTATTCCTTATTTATTTGGATCATCTCCAGCAATACCATCATTCTTTTTAAAAAATATTAAAAAAAAATATCCATTTAAAAAAAATAAAGAAAATATTTTTTATTTACCATGGGCAACTTCATTAAGACTTAGTGAAATAGGATATACTAATACAAATATTATAGATTTAAATATTATGTTTAACGATTTTAATGAATATATTGAGTCATTACAAAAATCTTTAATAACACCATCAGAAAAATTTATAAACATTGGATTAAAAGATAAAGAAAACAATTTTAAACAATTAAATTGTAATATTCTACAAAGTGAAAATGAACTTTATACGCAAATACGACCTAAAAGAAACACACAGAATGATGAATCACCAATATTAGCTTTGAAAAACAGAGGTATTGAATATATTGAAATACGCTCTTTAGATATTAATCCATTTTCATCTATTGGAATAAACAAAGATCAGATACTTGTATTAGATCTATTTTTAATTTGGTGTGCTTTAATTGATTCTCCAAAAATTAATAAGACAGATTTTATGTTTATTAACAAAAATTGGGAAAAAATAATATTTAAAGGAAGAAAACCAAATCAAAATATGTATATTTATCAAGAAAATCAAAAAAAAACATTCATTGAAATTAGTGAAATAATCTTAACAGATTTAAAAAAAATTGCATTGATATTAGATATAAATTCTGATGATATGCAATATCAAACAGTATGTGATAAAATAAAGTCATTATTTATAAATCCTGAGCTTACGTATTCTGCTAAATTTTTAAACCTATTAATCGAAAAAGGGATTAAAAAAATAGGATTAAATTTATCGCAAAAATATTATAATGAATTTATAAATATAAATAAATTTAACAGAAATAAAAAAATATTCGAAAAAGAAACAAAGTATTCTCATGCAAAACAAAAACAAATAGAACAATCAGATACGTTAAATTTTGAAGAATATATAAAAAATCGATGATTTTTATATTCAGCTATAATAAATTTTAAAAAAATTATAAATATTTATTTAGTTCATTAAAGATTTTTTATAAAATCTTGGAGATTTTAAAAATTGATTAATTATCATATTAAAATAAATTGATATTAAAAAATTTAATATCTTAATTAAACTATAAATATATAAATATAAATATTTTTGATTTAAATAATTAAATTGTTATAAATAAATATTCTAAAATAATATTAGTTCATAATTACAGGACATAACCTTAATTAAAATCGAGCATTAAAAAAATTACATTTTATCAAAATGATATTATAATTGACATACAAGTACTATAAGTATGTATCTTATCAAATAAAAATCAAAATAATCAATTATTTAAAATATCTATCAAAATAGATCTTTTCTTTAAAAAAGATATTTTATTATATAGTATTGATAATAATTTTAAATTTACTGTATAAAAATAATCTTTAATCAAATATTTCATGATATGTTTATCTATAAAAATTAATAAAAAATTTTCTATCAAAGCACAAAATTTTTTTAAAAATATATATTAGATTATTTTATCCATAACATTTTTAGTGAAATATCTAAAGTAAATATTAATTTTAATATTTTATATAACTCATATAATGCATGTATATATGATTTGCTATTATATTTTAATATTATATGATTATTCATATTGGATTTAAGATAAAGTAAAATATTTTTTAATGTTTAATAATTTTTAAATTTTAATCTATAAATCTATAATAAATTCTACCATGTATGTCGCAGTTATATAAGCATCGTAATGTAATATAATATTATAAAATAAATTTAGACGTAAAATATTAATAATTTATAAAATATATTGACTAAATTTTAAAAACATTAATATCTAGTTTATAAAACTCAAATATATAATATTAAAGTTTAATATATATATTTACATATTTATTCGCTGATAAAAAATATCACTTTATTACATTTTTAATAATTAAAGTTATATGCATATTAAATGCAAAATATATTAGCAGCATTTTCAATAATATATAAATAATATATACTACTTATAAAAAAATTTTAATTTCAAATAGACGACAATAAAATGATTAAAAAAGTATTTTTTATAATTAGCATGTTTTTTTGTTATTTTTATATAAAAAAAAATTATTTTACGAAGCATGCTATACATAACTTTTATCAAGCTAAACTTGCGGCAATTAAAATTCATAAATATGCACCTGGCTCTTTTTATTGTGGATGTCAAATTATCTGGAAACAAAAAAAAGGTATTCCAAATTTAATTAATTGTGGATATAAGATTCGAAAAAACCAAAACCGCGCAAATAGAATTGAATGGGAGCATGTAGTTCCAGCATGGCAATTTGGTCATGAAAAACAATGCTGGAAAAAAGGAGGACGTAAAAACTGCCTTAATAACCCAGAATATAAACATATTGAATCTGATCTTCATAATTTACAACCAGCTATTGGTGAAATAAATGCTGATCGTTCTAACTTTATGTATGATGAGTTAAATAGTCACTTTTCAACATATGGAAAATGTAATATGAAAATAGATTTTCAAAAAAAATTAGCAGAACCACCTAATAGATCTAAGGGTATGATAGCTCGTACTTATTTTTATATGAGTCACCAATACAATATTATTATATCTCAAAAACAAAAAAAATTATTTTATATATGGAATAAAAATTTTCCTGTAACAAAATGGGAATGTGACAGGGACAATTTAATTTTTCAAATACAAGGTAATCATAACAATTATATTTATAAGCAATGTAATAAAAAATTTTAATGAAAATAAAAAATTATATTCCACGTATTTATATGAAAGAAAATTTAAATGTTAATCAAATGTATATTTTATCTAGAGATAATATGCATTATCTTAAAAAAGTTTTAAGAATTAACAATGAAAATACATTAGAAATCTTTAATAATACTAATTATATTTTTTTTGCTAAAATGATACATATTTCTCATAAAATTGTTCATATTAAAATATTTTCAAAAAAATTAAAGAATCTTGAATCTCCAATTCATATTCATTTAGGACAAGTTATCTCGAAAAATGATAAAAAAATGGATTTTACTATTCAAAAAGCAATTGAAATGGGAGTTAATATTATTACACCATTATTATCTGAAACTTATTATCTGAAAAATAAAAATTTAAATATTACTCATAAAATTCAACGTTGGAAAAAAATAGCTATTTCTACTTGTCAACAATGCAAACGCAACATTATTCCCGAAATTAGATATCCAATAAATATTCATTCATGGTGCCAAGAACCTAATAATCATACAAAAATTATTTTTCATCCAAAATCATCAATGACGATACACGAATTAGATAATCCCATGAAATATATAAGAATTATTATTGGATCTGAAAAAGGTTTTTTACAAAATGAAATACAAAAAATTATTCAATATGGATTTACTGCTATAAGATTAGGACCAAGAATATTACGTACAGAAACAGCTGCACTTGTAGCGATCACTGCATTACAAGTGAAGTTTGGGGATTTAAAATAAATTAAAAAATTATTAATTTAATTATAAAAATAAAAGAAGGTAATATTGTTTATATTTTTTTATTATTAATAATTTTAATTCTATTTTCTTGGCCAATTAATGTAATATCAGCTGTACGATAAGCGAATAAACCTACTGTTACTACTCCGGGAAGTGAATTAATTTTTTTTTCCATTGATATAGGATCTTTTACAGTTAAATTATAAACATCTATAATAATATTTCCATTATCAGTAATGACATGTTTTCGATGTTTTGGTAATCCACCAATTTTTATTATTTCTTTAAAAATATAAGAGAATGATATTGGAATAATTTCTATTGGTAATGGAAATTTACCTAAAATATCTACTAATTTTGATTGATCAATAATACATAGAAATGTTTTAGCCATTGTAGCAAGAATTTTTTCTCTAGTTAATGCTGCTCCTCCGCCTTTAATCATTTGCATGCAATGATTGATTTCATCTGCACTATCAACGTAAATATTAAGAGAGCTAAAATATTGTATATTAAATACTTTAATACCTTGTCTCTCTAATAATAAAGTAGAAGCATGAGAACTAGATACAGCTCCAGAAATTAAATGTTTTACTGTTTTTAATGCTTCAATAAAATAAAAAACAGTTGTACCAGTGCCAACACCAATAATAGTACCAGGATGAATATAATCTAATGCAGCCCATGCTGCTTGTTTTTTCATTTGATTTACATTCATAAGTTTAAAATTTTTTATTGTTTTTAAAATAGAAATTATTTAGTTGAGTAAAACTTTTTTAAAAAATATATTTTAATATAAAAAAATTAAAATTTGACAGATAATATTAAAATTTAATCAATAATTTTTTACAAAAAAAATAATGTTCTTTATACTAAGAATAGTAGTATGATTTAATAAATAAATTGAATAAAAAGATTATAAATAGATTAGAGTATCTGGGGTACCTGGATTCGAACCAGGGATGCCGGTATCAAAAACCGGTGCCTTAACCACTTGGCTATACCCCATAATAATTATATGTGATATTAAAATATTTTATATATTTTAATATGATATACGGGAGGCGAGATTTGAACTCGCATACCTTTCGGCGCCAGAACCTAAATCTGGTGCGTCTACCAATTTCGCCACTCCCGCATTTAAAAAAATGGTAGCTACGACGGGAATCGAACCCATGACCCCAGCGTTATGAGTGCTGTGCTCTAACCAACTGAGCTACGTAGCCTAATAAATGTGTATTTTATAATATATGTACTGAATAATCAACAAAATTATTTTAATAAACAAATTAAATAAGAATAATATGAATAATAAAAAATATAATAATTTTATTTGTCAAATTATTAATGAAGATTTAAATAAAAATAAAAATTTATCCTTGCGCACTCGTTTTCCACCTGAACCAAATGGGCACCTACATATTGGTCATGCTAAATCAATATGTTTAAACTTTGAATTGGCGCATTTATATAATGGAAAATGTAATCTTCGCTTCGATGATACTAATCCATTAAAAGAAAATATTAAATATATTAATTCTATTAAATATGATATTTCTTGGTTAGGTTATAAATGGAATGGCAGTGTTCGTTATTCATCTGATTATTTTTTTAAACTATACCAATATGCTAAACAATTAATTTATAAGGGCTTAGCTTATGTAGACAATTTAACCAAAGAACAAATACGTGAATATCGAGGAACTTTAAATACACCAGGAATAAATAGTCCTTATAGAAATAGAACTATTGAAGAAAATATAAAACTTTTTAAAAAAATGAAAAACGGAGAATATGCTGAAGGAGAAGCTTGTTTACGTGCTAAAATAGATATGAGCTCTTCTTCTATTATTATGCGAGATCCTGTATTATATCGAATTCGCTTCATGCCGCATCATCAAACAAAAAATATTTGGTGTATATATCCAACATATGATTTTGCTCATTGTCTTTCTGATTCGCTTGAAAAAATTACTCATTCATTATGTACACTAGAATTTCAAGAAAATAAATTTTTATATAATTGGATTTTATATAATACTAACGTTGAGTATCATCCTAAACAATATGAATTTTCTCGACTAAATTTAGAATTTTCAATCTTATCTAAAAGAAAGCTAAAAATACTTATTGATCAAAATATCATACAAGGATGGAATGATCCTCGTATACCTACTATTTCTGGCTTAAGAAGAAAAGGATATACAGCATCGGCTATTAAATATTTCTGTCAAAAAATTGGTATTACCAAACAAAATACTTTAATAGAATATTCTTTGTTAGAACATTGTATTCGAAAAGAATTAAACCAAACTGCTATACGTAGCATGGCTATATTAGAACCGATTAAAATAACCCTATATAATTTAGATGAAAACCATAAAGAAATATTTGTTGTACCTAATCATCCTAATAATCCTGATATGGGTACACATGAAATTATTTTTACTAATATTATATATATTGAAAGATCTGATTTTAAAGAAAAATATGAAACAGGGTATAAAAGATTAAGTATCGGGAAAGAAATACGATTAAGATATGCTTATATTATTCAAGCTACCAAAATAGAAAAAGATGAATTCAATAATATAATTAATATTACATGTTATTGTGATACTACAAGTTTAGGAAAAAAACCAAAAAATAAAAAAAATCCTGCAGTAATACACTGGATTTCAATACATAATACATTACCAGTAGAATTTAGACTATATGATCAATTATTTGATATAAAAAATCCAGAACAACAAAAAAACTTTTTATCTTATATTAATCCAAAATCATTAATTAAAAAACATGGTTTTATCGAAAAAACATTAGCAACAATGATACAGCAGTATATTTTCAATCAAAATAATCAATTATGCTTTCAATTTGAAAGAATTGGTTATTTTTGTATAGATTATATCGACTCTCAAAAAAATTATTTAGTTTTTAATCGTACTGTTAATTTACGTGATTTATGGAATTTAAAAAAAAATAAAAATACTAATAATTAATATCAGTATATACTCATAGTATTACGTTATAAAAATGTAATAAAAATAGATATAATTTTTATAAAAAACTTTATATTAAAAGTATATTTTATAATTAAAATAAAACATTTTTCAATTACATACTTATTCATTTCAACCAATTTTTATATTTAGCATGACTAAAAATTATATTTTTATCACTGGCGGAGTAGTTTCATCATTAGGAAAAGGTATTGCAGCAGCTTCATTAGGAGCAATATTAAAAGCAAGAAAATTAGATATAACTATTATTAAACTAGATCCATATATTAATATAGATCCTGGTACTATTAGTCCAATTCAACATGGAGAAGTATTTGTTACTGAAGATGGCTCCGAAACAGATTTAGATTTAGGGCACTATGAGCGCTTCATGCATACAAAAATGACATGTTTAAATAATTTTACTACAGGTAGTATTTATGCGGAAGTTTTAAAGAAAGAAAGACGCGGTGATTATTTAGGAGCAACTATTCAAGTAATACCTCATATTACGAATGCTATTAAAGAACGAATTATTATATGTTCAAAAAATAGTCAAATTACTCTTGTAGAAATAGGAGGAACCGTTGGTGATATTGAATCGCTACCATTTTTAGAAGCAATTAGACAAATGGCTGCTGATATTGGACGTAAAAATGTTATATATATACATTTAACTTTAGTTCCATATATTACTACAGCAGGAGAAATAAAAACTAAACCGACTCAACATTCAGTTAAACAATTGCTTTCAATTGGAATACAACCAGATATTCTAATTTGTCGTTCTGAAAACATGATACCTATTAATGAAAGAAAAAAAATTGCATTATTCTGTAATGTACCAGTGAATGCAGTAATATCTTTAAAAGATGTGAGTTCAATATATCAAATTCCACAATTATTAAAAAATCAAAAATTAGATAATTATATTTGTGAATATTTTCAATTAAACGTTCCAGAAGCAAATTTAAAAAAATGGGAACAAGTTATTTATGAAGAAAAAAATTATAATGAAACTATAGTTATTGGTATTATTGGTAAATATATAAAATTACCTGATGCATATAAATCTGTAATAGAAGCGCTTAAACATGCAGGTTGTAAAAATCAAATTAAGGTACATATTAAACTAATTAGCTCTAATGATATCAATCAAAACAGTATTAAATTATTACAAAATCTTAATGGTATTTTAATACCTGGAGGTTTTGGAGATCGGGGCATTCAAGGAAAATTGTTATCTATAAAATATGCAAGAGAAAATAATATTCCATATTTTGGAATTTGTTTAGGTATGCAAATAGCTATTATTGAATTTGCGCAAAACGTTATTGGAATAAAAGAAGCAAACTCAACAGAATTTGATTCGCAATGTAAATATCCTTTAATTGATTTAATACAAAATTGTAATAAAGATTTACATGTTTTGCATAATAAAAAAAATAAAAATATTAATTTAGGCGGTACTATGCGGTTAGGTAGTCAAACTTGTAAATTAAGTACGAATAGTTTATCTTATAAATTATATAATAAAGATATTATTATAGAAAGACATAGACATAGATATGAAGTCAATAATGTTTTATTGAAAAAAATAGAAACTGCAGGATTAAAAGTTACAGGACGATCTCAAAAAAATAATATAGTGGAAATTATAGAAATATCAAATCATCCATGGTTTTTAGCTTGTCAATTTCATCCAGAATTTACTTCCACCCCACATCAAGGACATCCATTATTTATAGATTTCATAAAATCAGCAGGAAAAAATAAAAAAAAAATTATATAAATATATTGAGGTTAAATATGTCTAAAATTATAAAGATCATAGCAAGAGAAATTATAGACTCTCGAGGAAATCCTACTATTGAGTCTGAAGTACATTTAGAAGATGGGTCTATAGGAATAGCCTCTTCGCCTTCTGGAGCTTCTACAGGTTCATTAGAAGCTATAGAATTAAGGGATTGTAATAAAGATAGATTCATGGGAAAAGGCGTGCAAAAAGCAGTTAAACTAATTAATAAAACAATATCTATAGCATTAAAAAACAAGAATGCTAACAATCAAAGTGATATTGATAGTACTATGATTGATGTTGATGGAACGAAAAATAAATCTAAAATAGGTGCTAATTCTATTTTATCTGTGTCTTTAGCAGTTGCAAAAGCTGCTGCAGCATCTAAAAAAATACCTTTATATCAACATATTGCAGAGCTTAATAATACACCAAATATATTCTCTATGCCGCTTCCAATGATTAATATTATTAATGGAGGAAAGCATGCTAATAATAATATTGATATACAAGAATTCATGATTCAACCAATTAATGCGAAAACAATCAAAGAAGCTATACAAATAGGATGTGAAATATTTCATACTTTAGGAAAATTACTAAAAGAAAAAAATATGAGCACAACAGTAGGAGATGAAGGAGGATATGCTCCTAATTTGAAATCGAATGAAGAAGCGCTAAATATAATTCAAGAAGCCATATTTAGAACGAAATATAAATTAGGAAAAGATATAAAATTAGCTATTGATTGCGCAGCATCAGAATTATATAACCAAGAAAATCACAGATATGAATTAAAAGGAGAAAATATTTCTTTTTCTTCAAGAGAATTTACTCATTATTTAGAAGAATTATCTAATAAATATCCTATTATTTCAATTGAAGACGGACAAAATGAATCTGATTGGACAGGTTTTATTTATCAAACGCAACAACTAGGCCATAAAATACAATTAGTTGGAGATGATTTATTTGTTACAAATTCTAATCTATTAAAAAAAGGTATTAAATTAGGCGCTGCAAATTCTATTTTAATTAAATTAAATCAAATTGGTACATTGACGGAAACAATAGAAGCAATTAAAATAGCTAAACAGTCAAATTATAATGTTATTATTTCTCATCGCTCAGGAGAAACAGAAGATTGCTATATAGCAGATTTAGCTGTAGGAACATCATCAGGTCAAATAAAAACAGGTTCTGTAAGTCGTTCTGATAGAACTGCAAAATACAACCAATTAATTAGAATAGAAGAACAGTTAAGTCCAAAAAAAGCTCCGTTTTATGGTTTAAAATCAATTACATCTATATTTTAAAATCATTTAAAAATCATATTAATAAGAATCAGGTATCTAAATAATATGCCTGTTTCTTACCAAACTATTCTTAATTTTATCTATTACATATGATCTTTTAAAAAAATTCATTATTATAATAAATATGGCTTTCAAAATAATAGTTAATAACAAAATAGATTTTATAATCTATAAAAATTTTTATTAATATAAATAAAATTAACTTTTTAAATTTATTGCAGGCAATAAAGTTAATGGATTAATTGAGTTTCCTTGATAACGTATTTCAAAATATAGTCGAGCTATTTTATCATAAGGAGATAAACCCATAGTAGCAATTTTTTGTTTTGCATGTACTTTATCTTTTTCTTTGACTAAAATTAAATCATTAAAAGCATAAATACTTAAATAATTTTTATCATTTTTAATAATAATTAATCGACCATATTTTTTTAACGAATCAATAACACAAACGACTTCTCCTGAAGATGCAGCAAAAATTGATTGACCTTGAACACCAGAAATTTCTATTTTTTTATGACTTGATATAAAATTATTAAAATATTTAATTTCTTTTTTAAAAACTGGCCAATACCAAAGTTTAAAAAATTTTTTATTTGATAATGAATTATGATTATTTAATATTTTATTAATACATAAATATATTTGATTAAATTTTATATTTTTTTTAAAAAAATTAAAAATATTTAATGAATCTATAAAAACAGTCTTACAAGATATATATTTTTTTTGAGAATTTTGTGATTTATTTAATATATAACAATGATTATGATTAATTTTTACATCTCCTATCCAAATTTTTTGTCCAATAACAATTTTGTTAGGTTTTTTAATTAAATTGAAATTAGATAATTTATGATAATTATAATTAAATTTTTTAGCAATAGAATATAAAGTATCTTTTGATTTAACGATATAAAATATTTTAAATGTATTATTATTATTTAAAAAACCAATAAAATTTTTATTCTTAATAAGAATATTATGTTGTGTAGAAAAAATTTTTTTATCTGATTTTAATATCCTAAATATTTCATTTTTTTTATAAAATATAAATTTTTTAATATTTTGTTTTTTTAAATTACAATTAGAATAATTGCTGTGATTGCAAGATTTCGAAAATGAAAAAATATGATAAAAAAATAATAAAAAAAAGAAAACAAATAATTTCAATAACATTAACTATATCCATAATATGTTAATCAAATATTCATTGATGATATATATTAATATATTTAAAAAATAAATATTTTTATTTATCATTTTATTTATATCAGCAAAACAATTGTTTGACAAGCAATACCTTCTCGTCTTCCAATACAACCTATTTTTTTAGAGCTAGTTGATTTTATACTAATTTGATTTATCTCAGTATTGAGATCTGATGATAAATTTGATTTCATTAAAAAAATATAAGGAGACATCTTAGGATACTCTGCAATAATCGTAATATCTATGTTGGAAATAACATAATTTTTTAATTTAATTTTATTCCAAATATTCTTTAATAATATTCTGCTATCAATGTTTTTATATATCTTATTGCTGCTTGGAAAAAACGTGCCAATATCTCCCATGGCAACAGCACCTAAAAGTGCATCTATTACTGTATGAATTAATAAATCACCATTAGAATGCGCAATTAATCCTTGTTTACAAGGAATAACAACACCACCAATAATTAATGGTTTCATACTACCAAAAGCATGAATATCATAACCATATCCAATTCGCATAAAATTCCTTTTTTATTAATGCATGTTAAAATTATTTAAATAAAATTTTGCAAGAATAATATCTTCAGGCCAAGTAATTTTAATATTTTTTTCATTCCCTAAAACAATCAAAGGTTTATATCCACAATATTCTAATGCTGAAGATTCATCAGTGATATTAATTTTGTCTTTAATAATTTTTTTTAAACAAGATTTTAATAAATTTATTTGAAATAATTGTGGTGTTAAAGCATGCCATAAATTATTTCGATTTAAAGTATATAAAACTTTTTTTTGCGTCAAATTACTATATTTAATAGTATCAGATACTGGTCGAGCTAAAATTGCACCAACTGGATTGTTTTCAATCATTGATATTAAATTATCTAAATCTTTATAACTTAAAAATGGACGAACTGCATCATGAATGATAACCCAATCCGCATTAGTTTGAAAAGATAATCCAGATAAAACAGAATAGATTCTTTCTTCACCACCTACAACAGAGATGATTTTTAAATTAGATGATATTTTTAGTTGTTTAAAATAAATATCTTTTTTATTTAAAGCAACAATAATAAGATCTATATTAGGGTGTAATAATAATGTTCTTAGAGCATATTCAAGAATAGTACAATTTTGAATTTTAATATACTGTTTTGGTACATTTGATTTCATTCTAGAACCTATTCCAGCAGCTGGAACAACAGCTATAATTTTTGGTCTTAATGTATTCAACAAAATTTTTTATACCTAAAATATCAAAAATTATTTATAAAATATAAAAATTATTTATTTTATATGATAAATGTAACTATTATATGTCTTATTTTGTAGCGTCTATTGTCTTGTTTAAACTATCAATATCTAACATTAATTGTTTATTACGTGTATCAAGATTTTCATTATTTTTTTTTTCTATAATCACTTTGTGATATATTTTGATATAATCAATTAAACCATTTTTTCCTAACCAAAGAGAATATTGTAGCCAACATAATGCTAATAATAAAAATATTTTTAATATATTCATATTTTGTTTAAAAATAATCAATTTTCACAAAAAGATATTATATGATTTTTATATAGAATGTTTATAATTTTTTTTGAATTAATTTCTAAAGCATCTGTGCCATTTAAAATTATATCAGGATTACTAGGAATTTCATATTCCTCTTGTATACCAGTAAAATCATATATATTTCCTGATCGAGCTTGTTGATACAATTTTTTAGGATCTCGTTTTTCACAAACACTGATTGGTGTATCCACGAACACTTCTAAAACATTTTTTACTCCTCCTAACATGTTATAAATCATTGTTCTTTGATTTTGATAAGGAGAAATTACTGATACTAAGGTTATAATCCCGGCATCTAACATAATTTTTGCTACTTCTCCAATACGTCTAATATTTTCTTTACGATCTGTTTTGCTAAAAGATAGATCAGAACATAAACCAGATCTAATATTATCTCCATCTAATAAGTAAGTATGCATACCATGTATAAACAATTTTTTCTCTAAATGATTGGCGATGCTTGATTTTCCTGCACCTGAAAGCCCTGTAAACCATATTACAATAGATCTATGTTTATTATATTTTTCACGTTTTTCTCGTGAAATTAAATGTTCATGCCAAAAAATATTTTTTTGCATATTATTTTTCATATTTTAATTAAAACCTTTTTAAAAAATTTTTGGTATATTCCAATGAGGAAAATATCTAGAAATTAAATCATGTAATTCTAATTCAAAGTTTTTTTTATTATTAACAACAATATTATTTTTTATTTTTACACCATTGACAATCATTCCAGCACCAACAGTAATATTTGTCATTAAATCAATCAAAATCATACTACCTGTCATTTTATTAATTGCATAATTGTCAAAAATCATAGGTTCACTAAAAATAGCTTTAATACGACCAATACTATTTAACCCAAGAGTATTAGTTTTTATTTCAATTAAATTATTTATATCTATTTTAAATAAAATATCTTTTATATAAAGACGTGTCATTTTACCCGATAACTTAACATTATATGATTTATTTTTTAATAAAACTTCATCTGTCATCCATACAATATCAATAATAGCTTCTTGTAATGGTTCTAAAACAGAATCAAAATCGACTAAAAAATCTCCACGATTAATATCTATTTCATCTTTTAAAGTGACTGTAATAGATTCTCCAGCTTCCGCTGTTTTTAAATCTTTATCATATGTTATAATGCGATCAATATAAGAGGTAATATTAATAGGTAGAATTTTAACTGGTTGACCAACATACATTTTACCAGATACCAATATTCCAGAATATCCGCGAAAATTTGAATTAGGACGGTTAATATATTGTACGGGAAACCGAGTTTCTTTTAAGTCAGTACTATCGTCAATTCTAATTGTTTCTAAAATATTTAATAATGTCTCACCTTCATACCAAGAAATAATATTTTTTTTAAACACAATATTTTCGCCAATTAAAGCTGATATTGGAATGAAAATAATATTTAAATTTTTAGGCAATTTTTTAGAAAAAAGTAAAAATTTTTTTTTTATATTTAAAAATACTTCCTGTTGATAATTGACTAAATCCATTTTATTAACAGCTACAATTAAATTTTTAATACCAAGTAAAGTAGAAATAAAACTATGCCGATAAGTTTGTTTTGATAACCCTTTTTTAGCATCAACTAATAGAATAGATACATCACATGTAGATGCCCCTGTAACCATATTACGGGTATACTGTTCATGACCAGGAGTATCAGCAATAATAAATTTTCTTTTATTAGTGGAAAAATAGCGATATGCTACATCAATTGTAATCCCCTGTTCACGTTCAGACTGTAGCCCATCTACTATTAAAGCTAGGTCTACTTTTGACCCTTGTGTACCATGACGTTTACTGTCATTTTTTAAAGAAAATAATTGATCATCATAAATTTGTTTTGTATCATGTAATAAACGACCTATTAATGTACTTTTACCATCATCTACACTGCCACAGGTTAAAAATTTTAATAAAGTTTTTTTTTGATTTAAATTAAACCATTTTTTAAAATTATCTAATGTATTAATATTCATGCTTTTTAAATCGCCTTATTTTATTAAAAATAACCCTGTCTTTTTTTAAATTCCATCGAATTTTTTTGATCATGGTCAATAGATCGTCCCATTCGTTCGCTTGTTTTAATTATTAATGTTTCTTGAATAATATCTTGAATATTGACTGCTGTTGATTCAATAGCACTTGTTAAAGGCCAGCAACCTAATGTACGAAACCGTACCATTTTTTCTTGAATGACTTCATTCTCTTGAATATTTATACGATGATCATCAATCATAATTAATATTTTGTTTCTTTTTAGTACTGGTCTCATAGCAGCAAAATAAAGCGGAACAATTTCAATGTTTTCTAGAAAAATATACTGCCAAATATCTAACTCAGTCCAATTTGAAAGAGGGAAAATACGCATATTTTCTCCTGGATTAATTTGACTGTTGTAATTCCACCAAATTTCTGGTCTTTGTTTCTTTGGATCCCATTGATGAAACGAATCACGAAAAGAATAAATTCTTTCTTTAGAACGTGATTTTTCTTCATCACGTCTAGCTCCACCAAATGCCGCGTCAAAATTATATTGATTTATTGCTTCTTTTAATCCTTCAGTTTTCATAATATCAGTATATTTATGTCCACCATGTTGAAAAGGATTTAAATTTAATAATTTACCTTTTGAATTAACATGAACTATTAACTTAACTTGAAATTTTTTGACAATATAATCTCTAAAACTATACATTTCTTTAAATTTCCATCCAGTATCTATATGTAGCAAAGGAAATGGAATAGGTCCAGGATAAAAAGCTTTTTTAGCTAAATGCAACATTACTGAAGAATCTTTACCAATAGAATATAACATTACAGGATTTTGAAATTCTGCAACTACCTCTCTCATGATATAAATACTTTCCGATTCTAATTGATGTAAATAAGTAATATTTTTTTTGAACATACTCGTTCCTAAGATTTGTTTAGTCAATAAAAATTGTTATGAATATTATTTAATATCATTTTGAAACCATAATAATTTTTTATGTAATTTAACAACTTCTCCAATAATTAATAATGAAGGAGTTGTAGCAAATTTAATTTTTTCTTCTACATTATCAAGAGAACTAATAAACACTTTTTGATGAGAAGTAGTACCTTTTTCAATAATAGCTATTGGAGTAGACTTTAATCGTCCGTATGAAATTAATTGTTTAGATATCTCGATAGCTTTTAAAGTTCCCATATATATTACTATAGTATAAGACGGATCAGATAAAATTGACCAATTATTTGTAAAACCATCAATACACCGATGTCCTGTAATAAAAATAATACCTTGTGAATATTTACGATGGGTTAATGGTATTCCAGTGTAAGCAGCAATACCAACAGCGGCAGTAATACCTGGAACAACTTGAAAATTAATATTTGCATTTTTTGCCGCTTCTATTTCTTCTCCTCCACGTGCAAAAATAAAAGGATCTCCACCTTTTAAACGTACTACTTTATTCCCTTTTTTAGCTAAATTTATTAGCAATGTAATAATTTCCTTTTGATTTATATTTTTTAAACCAGCACGTTTGCCCACGCATATTAATTTAGCATCTCGACGTATTAAATCTAAAACATCCTTAGAGACTAAGTGATCATATAAAACAAAATCTGCTTGTTGTAATACTTGCAAGCCTCTTAAAGTTAATAAGCCACTATCTCCTGGTCCAGCTCCTACTAAAATAATTTCACCGATTTCATTAGATATGTTATTGCGATATAAGAGTTTTTTTAAAATAATAATTGCTTTTTTTTGATTTTCATTCAATATGTGCTCGACAAACATACTTTTAAACAATTTTTCCCAAAATCGACGTCGTGATAAAAAACTAGATAAACATTTTTTAACAACTATGCGCCATTGACCAGCTATTTTAGCTACATTTCCTAATTTTTTTGGTAAAATTGATTCAATTTTTTCGCGTAATGAACGCAATAAAACTGGAGCAGTACCACCAGAAGAAAGAGCTACAACAATAGGTGAACGATCAATAATAGAAGGAAAAATAAAAGAACATTTTAATGTATCATCTACTACATTTAATAATAAACAACGTTCACTACAAACTTTTGATAAATATTTGTTTAACTGAATATCATTATTTGCTGAAATGACTAAAAATATTTTTTTTAAATAAATTACATGAAAGGTATTAGATAATAAATGAATTTTTTTTTCATTTAATAATAATTGCACTTCTGGGCATATTTCTTTAGAAATAATATTAACTATTGCTTTTGCACGAAGTAATAATTTAATTTTATTAAATGCCACTGGTCCTGCTCCAATGACTAAAATATTTTTAGATTTTAAATCGATAAAAATAGGAAAATAATTCACAATTGCTTATTTCCAAAAAAAAATCACATAATATATTTATATAAATTTTTATATTAAATAGTTTAATTTTAAAATTATATAATTTAATTGAATTCCAAAATTATTAAAAATACAATATTAATATTATACAAAAGTCATAATTCATAATATATGATATTATCATATCAATTATTACTTAATAAATGTTAAAAATTATTAATATTTAAAAAAAATATAACTTTTGTTAAAACATATTAGTTATCATGTAAACCGCATTCTCGTTTTAAACCAAAAAAACGAGTTTCTTCTTCTGACATGCCTAATGTATATTTTTTAGTAGTATGTACATCACCAACAGATACATATCCTTGTGAATATAGCGGATGAATATCTAAATTATGTAATTTTAAATATTGATTTACTACAGTATTAGACCAATCTAATATTGGTAATATCTTAAATATTCCATTTTGAATAGATAAATAATTTAATGCACTACGACTTTTAGATTGCTCACGACGTAATCCAGAAAACCATGTTTGTACTGATAGTTGTCTAAAAGCAATATTCATAGGCTCAACTTTGTTGATTTTATTATAAAAATTAATCCCTGTAATTCCTTTTTCCCACAATTTCCCATATCTTGATTCTTGCCATGCAGGAGAAATTTTTGATCTAAAAACTTTGAGATTTAATTGAAATTTATCTGTTAGCATATCAATAAAATTATACGTTTGCGGAAATAAATATCCAGTATCAATTAATATAATAGGAATATCAGGTTTTTTCTGAGTCATAAGGTGTATTAATACTATTGATTGAATACCAAAACTAGAAGACATAATATGTGTATTTGGTAAATTTTTTAATGCCCAATTAATACGTTCTTCTGCAGAATATTTTGAGATTAATATATTGCATTTAGATAATATTTCATTTTTTTTTTTAGAATCTAGCGAATTAATATTTTTAATATTTAAAATTGACATTCTATTGACTCCGTACTAATTCCAAAAATCAGAAATGGGATTGATAATTTCATTAACAAAATTTTTTCTGATAACAAAATCTCCAAAATCTTCTTTTATATTTCTTTCTTTAGACCAACATTGAATTAAATTATCTAAATGAATAAATATTTCTTTTTCAGTAATATTTTCTTGATATATCTTTGGTATTCGACTTCCTATTTGATTTCCCCCTATATATAAATTATAACGACCGAGAGACTTTCCGATTAATCCAATTTCGGCTAATAAAGATCTTCCACAGTTATTTGGACATCCTGAGATACGAAAAACTATTTTTTCTTGATCTACATGATATTTTAACATTATATTTTCTAATTGCGTAACAAAAAAAGATAGTACACGTTCAGCTTCAGCCATAGCAAGTGGACATGTAGGAAAAGATACACATGCCATAGAATTCTTACGTAAATTACTAGTTTGATTAAGTAATTTATATGATTGAACGATATTATCTATAATATGTTTATTATATTGAGATATTTCAGAAATAATTATATTTTGATTAGAAGTGATTCGAAAATTACCTTCATGAATTTTAGCTATTTCAAATAATCCAGATTTAAATAAATTATGATTATCATCACAAATACGTCCATTATTTACAAATAATGTTAAATTCCAATTATCATAAATATCTTTCTTCCAACCAAATCTATCTCCTCTACTAATGAAATTATAGTCACGTATTGGTTCAAAATATATATTTGCTCTTCTTTCTATTTCTTTTTTAAATACATCTAGTCCAAAATTATTAATTGTATATCTAGTTTTTGCATTTGACCGATCAGTACGATTACCCCAGTCTCTTTGAGTAGTTACTATAGCTTCAGCAACAAGCAAAGTATTCTTGACTGAAATATAACCTAGTTCTTGTGCTAAAAAAGGCCAGGTATTTTTATTTCCATGTATAAAAGATAATCCGCCTCCTATTAATACATTAAAACCAATAATTTTATTTTTTTTTGTAATTGCAATAAAATTCATATCATTTGCGTATAAATCTACATCATTATATGGAGGGACAACTACTGTGGTTTTAAATTTTCTAGGTAAATAAGTTCGTCCTAAAATAGGTTCATGATCTGTCGTAAAAATTTTTTTTTGATCTAACCAAATTTCTGCATATGCTTTAGTACGAGGTAATAAAAAATTTGAAATTTTTTGCGCCCACTCATATGCTTCTTTGTGAATTAGAGATTCTAAAGGATTAGATGTGCATAATACATTTCTATTAACATCATTAGCAGTTCCTAAGGCATCTAATCCGATCTCATGTAACATCTGATGTACACGTTTAAGATTTTTTTTTAAAATACCATGAAATTGAAACGTTTGACGATTAGTTAGTCTAATTGTTTTATATAATGTGTATTTATCAGCAAAATTACTAATTTTTAACCATTTTTTAGCTTGTATAACACCTCCAGGTAATCGACAACGAAGCATCATTGCATAACGAGGTTCTAATTTTTGTTCATGACGTTCTATTCTTAAATCACGATCATCTTGCTGATACATGCCATGAAATCGAATAAGTGAAAAATTATCTCCGGTAAAACCATTAGTAATTTCATTCTTTAAATCATCTGTAATAGTACCTCGAAGATAATTACTATTTTCTTTAATTCGTTCTGCATCAGTCATTTTTTTTTTTATATTTTTTTTTTGTTTATTACTTTCCATTAATATACATCTCTTTTATAACGTTTGTTTAAACGAAGATTATTTAAAAATTCATCAGCATTGTCAAGATTCATCTTGCCATTTTCACTAATAATATCTAATAATGCTTTTTCAACATCTTTTGCCATTTTTGTAGCATTTCCGCAAATATATATTATTGCCCCTTCTTGTATCCATGACCATATTTCTTTACTATTTTCTCTCATCTTATCTTGGACATATAATTTATTTTCTTGATCTCTTGACCAAACTACATGCATATTAGTAATTAGTCCTTTTTTAATGTATTCTTGCCATTCTAATTGATATAAAAAGTCTTCTGTAAAATTTGTATTTCCAAAAAATATCCAATTCTTTCCAGTCGAGCCATCATTATCTCGTTGCTGTATAAATGAACGAAAAGGAGCAATTCCAGTACCAGTACTAATCATAATTATTGGCAGATTAGAATTTTCTGGTAAACGAAAGTTATTGTTAGTTTCAATAAAAAATTTTACTGTATCATCTACTTGCAAAGATTGAGATAAATAACCTGAAGCTCCTCCTAAATATACACAATCAGAAATAATTTTTTTTATTACTCCAACTGTCATATGAATTTCATTCGGAGTTTCTTCTTGAGATGAAGAAATAGAATATAACCTAGGTGTTAATGGACGTAAAAAACTAAGTAATTGTCTAGAAGATATTTTTTGCGGATGATCATGTATCATTTTCACAAAAGGAGTTTCTAATACATAATTTTGAAGAGATGATTCATTAGATACAATTTTTTTTAAAATTGTATTTTGTGTAATATTTGCATAATTTTTAACAATGTTTTTAGTATTATTTGTCAATTCAACATGATTTTTTAATGCATCAAAAATAGTAATAACTTGATTTTTAATTTTTACTAGTTCTGACAAATCAATAGAAAATAATTGTATAATTTTTTTTACTAAATTAATATCATTTTCATACCAAATTCCAATTGCATCTCCAGGTTGATATGTAATATTTAAATCTTTAATATCTATTTCAATATGATGAACATCTTTGTTAGAATAACGACCAGTAATTTTTTGATTAGTTAATATAACACCTGTAGCAGGATTTTTTTTAGAAAAATTAGTTTTTAAAATCACAGATGAACTTGTTTTATTCGAAAATGTATCACAAGATTGAGAATTTTGAATATTATTAATTGATTTTAATAAATCTTTAGACCAATGGTTATAATCATCTTCATATTCAATATCAGCATCAAAACGATTTAATAAAGGAGTAGCACCTAACTCTTGAAATCTATTATCAAAAATTTTTCCAGCTTGACAAAAAAAATTATAAGATTTATCTCCTAGGCCAAAAATACTATAATATAAATTATTTAAATTCGGAGCTTTTTTAGATACAATGAATTTATATAAAGACAATGCTTCTTCTGGAGGTTCACCTTCTCCTTGAGTAGAAATAATTAAAATTAATATTTTTTCGTCTTGTATTTTTTTGAACTTATAATCAAAAGCATTAATTAAACGGCTTTTTTTATTATTTTTCTTTAAATATTTATATAACCGTTCAGAAAGTAATTTTGCATTACCAGTTTGAGAAGCAGAAATAATAGTAATTAATGTATCATTCGCATTTTTTTTATTAATATCAGTAGTAAAATTATTTGATTTTTTATTGGCACTATGCCAAAAATAACCTGATAACCAAGCACGTTGAATATCTGTACAAGAACTATCAAGTTTATTAAAATAATTTAATTGTTCTGCATTTAATGGGAATAAGAGATTAAACGGATTTTGATTTTTCATTTTATACTAAACGCCCAAATGTTATTAAATTAAATAATTATTATAATTAATAAAATATAATCTACAGAAAATATAAAGTTTTAGCTACTAGATAAAATCTAAATTTTATTCAGATATTATATTTTTTTAAGTTTAAAATAAATTATTTACATATTAATAAATCAAAATCAATTATTAAAATTATATATTTTTTATTTTTATAATGATATAAAATAAATACATTTATTGATATTTTAATGGCTATCAATTCTATCAAATATTTTATATTTCATATAATATAAGCATATTATAAATAGTTATAAATTAAAATAATATAAAAATTTTTACATAAGTCTATCAAACTGTTTGTTTTTGATGTAATTTTATATGAATTATTTTAGCTGTAATCAAAACATAATCAAAATAATTTTTAATATTAGTCAAATATCTTCTGAAAAACTAAGAAAAATTTTTGATAGAAAAAATAGAATACGTACTGAAATGTCATTAGACAAAATATATTAATATTATTCATAAAAATTTATATATTAGTCATGACTGAATAAGCATAAAAATTAATTGATTATCTCAAAATTTTTTAATTTAATATAGAACCATAAAAAATATAAGATTTAATTGATACTCAATATAACTATTTAATTCTAAATACCATACATTATTTTATGTTTAAAAAAATTTAATATAACATTTTTGAAATATTTGATTCTTATAGAAAATATAAATATTATTTATTTTTTTAATATATCCACATTGTTTATTTTGCAAAGTAAGTATAATTACTGATATATAAGTTTTTTAAAATGTAAATTCAATATGACATATTTCAAAATATAATGATTAAATTATATTTCAAAAATAATATTAAATATCTATATAGAGTAATTATAAATAACACAATATTTATGTAATTTATTTTTAATAATATATTAATTGTTATAATAAATATATGGAATTTATAAAAAATCACATTCGTTTTTTGAAAATTCTATTCTTATAATTCTGATGTAACAATATTATGTATAATATTTTTTGCATGTAATTCTTAATACACATTATAAATTTTACTGAATCATTTGAACTAAATTTACTAAATTTTATATAATTTAATAAAATATATAAAAAATAATAACTGAAAAATATTTAATATAATTGCATAATTTAAATAAAATTATTTATGAACAAAATTTATTACAATTAAATATATAATAAAAAATTGATATATATCAATATATCTTCAAAATACATACTAATTTGTTAAATAAAAATAATTTAGTATATTATTTTTATATTTTTTTAAAACTAATACATATTTAAATATATAAATATAGTATTTTAAATTTACATATTATATGTCTAAGATGATTATCTTAAATTAAATAAATCATACACATATTATTACGTTACAATCTTTCTAGGCCACAATATGACTAAAGTATTTATTATACTATTAAATATTATTTTATCTTTTAAGACACTTGCCTTAGAATTTCAACCAGGTAAAGAATATATTCAAACTAAGAATGTTATACATAATTTACCTAATGTTGTAGAATTTTTTTCTTTTTTTTGCCCATATTGTTATGAATGGGAAAAAATACATAATATAAAATATTTAAATACAAATAATTTAAAAAAAAATTTTCATATTCAAAAATATCATGTTAATTTTTTAGGAGGAACATTAAGTCCGATATTAACAAAATCTTGGATTATCGCGCAACAAATGGGTATTGAAAATAAAATTATGTTACCAATTTTTCAAGGTATTCAAGATACTCACACAATTCATAATATTAATGATATAAAAAAAATATTTAAACAAAAAGCTGGTATTAATGAAAATAAATTTAATTATTTCTGGAATAGTTTAACATTAAAAATGTTAATTCAAAAAATAAATAGAGATGTTCAAAGATCTAATTTAAATTATATACCTATAATGCTGATTCATGGAAAGTATATTATTAATTATGTACAATTAGAAAAAATATTTCATAAAAATTTTTATAAAAAATATATTGAATTAATTAATTTTTTAGTTCAAAAAAAATAAAAGAGAAATTATGAATAAAAATACACATCACCCAGTACTTATAATTGATGGTAGTTTATATTTATATGCCTCTTATTATGCATTTCGTAATTTTAAAAATGATTTAGGCGAACCATATGGAGCAATATATGGTATGTTGAATTTAATAAATAAAATTCTCAAAAAATATCGATATTCAACAAAATGTATTATTATATTTGATTCTTCAAAAACAACATTCAGAAAAAAATTGTTTAAAGAATATAAAATTCATCGATCTCCTATGCCTTCGTCTCTGTATATTCAAATTAATCCACTTTTAAATATACTAGATCAAATTGGAATTAAAACACTAAATATTCCAGGTATTGAAGCGGATGATATTATAGGTAGCATTGCGTCAATATTTGAAAAAAAAGGTGAAAAAATATTAATTATTAGTCATGATAAAGATATGTTGCAGCTGGTTACAAAAAATATTTTTATTTTTAATAAACAAAAAAATTCTATTATCACACCAGAAACAATAAAAAAACAATACGGAATTAAACCGAAAAAATTTATCGATTTATTAGCTTTAGTAGGAGATGTTTCTGACAATATTCCAGGAGTTCCAAAAATTGGTATTAAAACTGCATTATCATTACTCAATAAATTTTCTAATCTTAACGACATTTATAATAATATACAGAATATATCGTTTTTATCATTAAGAAATGCTAAAAATGTTGCAGATCAATTAAAAAAATATAAAGATATCGCTTTTCTTTCATATCAATTAGCGAAAATACAAATCAATATTCCTATTAATATTACTTTACAAGATATTACATTGAAAAAATATTCATCTAAAAATACATTTAAAATATTTAGAGAATATGTATTAAAAAAAAATAATTCTTTTATCAATTAAAATTTTTTGCATGTCATTAATACTTTTTATCTAAAAAATATTATTGATGTTTAGTAATATACAAATTATAAAAATTATTTAAAATTAATTGACATTTTTGAATGCCTATTTTTTTATAAGAAGAAAATAATAAAATTTCCATCGAATGTAAAAATAACCTTAATTGCTCATATACTATTTTAAATTGTTTTTGACACTGAGCCATTTTTAATTTATCGCATTTATTTAATAAAATTAAAATAAAAACTTTTTTATTCAGAGCTATATCAATAATTTTTTGATCTAATTTCTTCAAAGGATGTCTGATATCCATAATTAATACGAATACTTTTATTTCATTTCTATTTTTTAAATAATTATATATTATTTTTTGCCATTTTGATTGAATAAAAATTGGTGCTTTAGCATAACCGTAACCAGGTAAATCTACCATTCTAAAATCTGAACATACTTCAAAAAAATTTATTAATTGTGTTCTTCCAGGTGTTTTACTAAATCGCACTAATTTTTTTTGATTAGTTAATGCATTGATAACACTAGATTTACCTGAATTAGAGTAGCCAATAAATGCAATCTCAACTCCATCTTTAATTTCTATATCAGTCATTTTTGCATAACTTTTTAAAAAAAATGTTTTATTATAATTTAATGCAATCATAGCTTAATCCTGTTTGTTTTATAAAATAATATAGTTGATATAAGATTGTATTCAAATTTTTATTAAAAAATTTATTTTATATACTAAAATTTTTTGTACTAAAAATATTTTGAAGTTATTTAATTATACAAGATCAATGTTATTTTAAACTACATAAATCTTGTTTTATTATTTTATATTATTCATTTAATATATTAATAAATTCAAAATTTTATAAAATAGGTAATAAATATGTATCAAAATATTAGAAATATTGCAATTATAGCACATGTTGATCATGGTAAAACTACATTATTAGATCAATTATTGCAACAATCAGGAACATTTCAGGAGCATGAAGAAAAAACTGATAGGATAATGGATTCTAATGATTTAGAAAAAGAACGAGGTATTACTATTTTATCTAAAAATACTTCAATTAAATGGAAAAATTATAAAATTAATATTGTTGATACTCCAGGTCATGCTGATTTTGGCGGAGAAGTAGAACGTGTTATGTCTATGGTAGATTCAGTACTTTTAGTTGTAGATGCATTAGATGGTCCAATGCCACAAACACAATTTGTAACTAAAAAAGCATTTAAATATGGGTTAAATCCAATAGTTGTAATTAATAAAATTGATAGAATTAATTCTCGTCCTAATTGGGTAGTAGATCAGGTTTTTGATTTATTTATTAATCTTGATGCCAATGATAAACAACTTGATTTTCCTATTATTTATACGTCTGCTATCCTTGGAAGTTCAGGAAAAAATCATCTTAATATGCAAAATAATATGATTGCGTTATATGAAGCAATTATAAAACATGCTCCGGCTCCTACAGTTAATCCTAAAAAAAAATTTCAAATGCAAATTTCACAACTTGATTATAATAATTATTTAGGAGTTATAGGAGTAGGTCGTATTAAACAAGGTTTTGTTAAACCAAATGATTCAGTAGCTATTATTAATAGCGCAAAAAATGTTCGTTATGGCAAAGTTCATAAAGTGTTGCATTATGTTGGTTTAAAAAGAATAGAAATAGATCAAGGATATGCAGGAGACATAGTGGCTCTTACAGGACTTGATAAATTAAATATTTCTGATACTATTTGCCATCCAGAAAATTTGCAAGCACTCCCAAAATTAAACATCGATAAACCTACTGTTAATATATTATTTTTAGTAAATACTTCTCCATTTGCAGGAAAAGAAGGAAAATTTATTACATCTCGTAAAATTTTAGAAAGATTAAAAAAAGAAACTATACATAATGTGGCTTTAAAAATTGATGAAACAAAAGATGCAAATATATTTTCTGTTTCTGGACGTGGTGAATTACATTTATCTATATTAATAGAAAACATGCGTCGTGAAGGATTTGAATTGCAAGTGTCACGTCCAAAAATAATTTTTCGAGAAATTAATGGAAATTTAAAAGAACCATATGAAAATGTAACTTTAGATATTGAAGAAAAACATCAAGGTAATATTATGAAATTTATAGGCATACGAAAAGGTGAGTTAAAAAATATGATTATAGAATCAAATAAAAGAGTACGTCTTGAATATATATTATCTAGTCGAGCTTTAATTGGATTTAGATCAGAATTTTTAAGTATTACCTCTGGAACAGGACTATATTATTCATCTTTTAGTCACTACGATGAAGTTCATAATAATAATATTGGACAAAGAAAAAATGGAGTTTTAATATCTAATGGTACAGGTACAGCAGTTGGTTTTGCTTTATTTAACTTACAAGAACGAGGAAAGTTATTTATAGGACATGGAACACAAGTATATGAAGGGCAAATTATAGGATTACATAATCGATCTAATGATTTAACAGTTAATTGTTTAACTGGGAAAAAATTAACTAATATGAGAGCATCGGGAACAGATGAAGCAATTATATTAACAACAGCCATTAATTACACATTAGAAGAAGCGTTAGGATTTATTAACGATGATGAACTTATTGAAGTTACTCCTAAATCTATTAGGTTACGTAAGTTTTATTTAAAAGAAAATGAAAGAAAACAAGCTTATCGTAATAAAAATACTTATTCTAAATAAAAATTAAAATATATAAAAACTAATAATTCGAAAATATTATATTATATTTAAGTTATATAATTCTATTTTTCAATAGAATTATATAAAATATTCTGAAAATATTAGCTTTTTAATAAATTCGCAATTAATGAACAATATTTATTTTTTTGAGGTAATAAACATAGATGTGCAGCAGTAATAATTGTTTTTAAATCATTTATTGCTGTTTTAAAATCATCATTAATTATTAAATAATCATATTCTGAATAATGTTGCATTTCATTAACTGCTTTTGACATTCTATCTGCAATTACTGTCTCACTATCTTGACCTCTTTTCTTTAATCTTTTATATAAAATATCTTTAGATGGTGGTAATAAAAAAATACTTTTTGATTCTGGTATTTTATTTTTAATTTGTTTAGCTCCTTGCCAATCAATATCAAGAAATACATCAATTCCAGAAAATAACATGCTTTCAATTGATTGACGAGAAGTTCCATAATAATGATTGAACACTTTTGCATGCTCTAAAAAAGATTCTTTTTGAATCATAATTTGAAATTCTTTTTTAGTTATAAAATAATAATGTTGTCCATTTAACTCGCCCGGTCGCATGATGCGAGTAGTATGAGAAATTGATACTTGAATATTACATGAATATTTAGAGTTTAAAAACTCTTGAATTAAACTTGACTTTCCTGTTCCACTAGGAGCAGAAATAATAAAAAGAATACCTTGAGACATGATATGTTAAAATACTATAAAATAAAAATTTATAAATAAAAATATTTTATATATTAAAATTTATTAATAAATAAATAATGTTATATAACTAATGTTTTTTAAAAAAAATATTTTTGAATCCGTGTATTCTAAATATATTATCTATACCAATAGATTTATGCAAAATTACTTGTATATATGTTTCTTCATATTTAATATTGACTATTGATAATAAAAAACCAATTTTAAACCATTTTCCATTGATTTTAGTTTCAATAATTGAACCTATTTTAGGAGTAATTTTTTCCATACTTATTAAAAAAAATAAACGATATTTATTTAAATTTTTAAAAAATATTCGTGATATTATTTCTTGTCCATAGTAACATCCTTTATCAAAACTCATAGCTTGTAAATAATCTAAATTAATCATTTGCGGAGTAAATTTATTTGCACATATCTCGTCAATTATAGGAAATCCTGCTTCAATTTCTAATGATAACCATTGTTTACTGTGATTAAAAAAAATTTTTTGATTAATTTTATTTTTAAATTTTTCAAAATCTGATATAGACAAAATTAATAAAAATCGTTCTGATGGTTTAGAATACCATAATAGTGTTATATTATTTTTATGCACTACTGGACAATTTTTATTTGGTATTTCAAAAAAAAATTTTAATAGAAAAGATCTAACATTTAACCCTGATAATCCCAACAAAACCATGTTTTCTAAAATAGAAAATTTTATTTTAGAAAAAATAGAATATTTTTTTATCTCTTTTATTTGTAAAAAAGAAATATTTTTACGTTGTATATATGCGTAACCGTCTCGATAGTGAAATAAACGCATAGTACTCCAAACTTTTCCATTAAAATTGCAATGCGCACAAATCGTATGGTGATTATTAGGTAATTTATTTATATCAACCGTTAATTGATTTTGAAGATATTGTTTAACATCTGGTCCAAATGTATACACTATAGACCATTCTTCTAAAGATATCATGGTTAATGATAACTCATTAGAAGGGTAGATAAGATTTTGTAATAATATAAATTCTGACATTATTCTTGTTTCCGTAAATAAATTATATTAAGTATAAAATATATGTATCTGTTTTATGAAGTAGATACAATATAAAAAGATATATTTTGTAAATGTTTTTTATTTCTTAAAATATTTAATTTTTTTTAATTTACCTTAATTAATCAAATAGAAGACTGATAAAATCATGCTAGAAATTAACATTTTGAATAATAAAATTAAAAATTTTGAAATACGTATAAAAAATCTTAAGAGGTATCTTTGACTATATTGAAAAAAAATCACGTCTTTTAGAAATTCATACAGAATTATTATCACCTAAAATATGGAGAGATCAAGAATCTATTAAAAAATTAAATAAAGAAAAATATTTTTTAAATTCAATAATAAAAAAAATTCATGCAATAGAAGAAAACATTGAAGAAATAGTTATTTTTTTTGAATTAGCAATCGAAACAAAAGATAATAAAATATTAAAAGATATCTTGATAGAAGCTGATAACATAGAAAACAAAATTAATAAACTAGAATTTTACCGTATGTTTTCGGGAAAAAATGACCATTGTAACTGTTATATTGATATACAATCTGGTTCAGGAGGAATAGAAGCGCAAGACTGGGCATATATGTTACTAAGAATGTATTTAAAATGGGCTGATAAAAAAAAATTTTATACAGAAATTATTCATGAATCTATTGGAGATAAAGTTGGTATTAAATCATCAACTATTAAAGTTTGTGGAGAATATGCTTTTGGTTGGTTAAGAACTGAAACAGGAATACATCGTTTAATTAGAAAAAGTCCTTTTGATGCAGGAAAAAGAAGACATACTTCTTTTAGTTCAATTTTTATATATCCAGATATCAAAAATACTATTGATATCATTATAAAACCTACTGATCTAAGAATTGATGTTTATAGAGCATCTGGCGCAGGAGGTCAGCATGTCAATCGCACAGAATCAGCTGTTCGTATCACTCATTTACCCACTAATATTGTAACTCAGTGTCAAAATAATCGTTCTCAACATAAAAATAAAGAGCATGCAATTAAACAAATGAAACTAAAATTATATGAAATGCAAATACGAGAAAAACAAAAAGAAAAACAAAAAATAGAAAAAAATAAATCTAATATTTCATGGGGAAATCAAATACGATCATATATATTAGATAATTCAAAAATAAAAGATCTGCGTACTAACATTGAAAAAACAGATGTTCAATCAGTTTTAGACGGCGATTTAGATGATTTTATCGAACAAAGTTTAATTATTGGATTATAAAAAATATTCGGAATAAAGCAATGTCAAATATTATAAAAAATAGTCAAAAAAATGTTTTTAATGATGAAATAATAGAAAGAAAAAATAAATTTTTTAATATGAAAAAAAAAGGTTTAATATTACCTGATCGTTTTAAAAAAAATGATAATTTAAAAAAAATATCTGAAAAGTATTACAATAAAAATATTGATGAATTAAAAATACTAAATATTTATGTTGCTATTTCTGGTCGTATGATACAAAGACGAATTATGGGAAAAGCAGCTTTTTGTATATTACAAGATATAGAAGGAAAAATACAAATATATGTTAATGAAAAAAAAATATCATCTAACTTATATAATGATCATTTTAAAAAATGGGATTTAGGAGATATATTAGGGGTTACAGGTTTATTATTTAAAACTAAAACCGGAGAATTATCTATTTATTGTGATAACATCAATATTCTTTCTAAATCTTTAAAACCATTACCAAATAAATTTCATGGTTTATCTAATCAAGAAATACGTTATCGGAAAAGATATCTAGATTTAATTAGCAATAATAAAATATATAAAATTTTTAGATATCGTTCTGATATAATTACAAAAATTCGTAATTTTATGATACAAAATAATTTTTTAGAAGTAGAAACTCCAATGTTACATAGAATTCCTGGAGGTGCAAATGCTCGTCCATTTATTACATATCACAATGAAATTAATGCGTCAATGTATTTGAGAATAGCTCCTGAATTATATTTAAAACAGTTAATTATTGGAGGTTTTGAGCGTATTTTTGAGTTAAATAGAAATTTTCGTAATGAAGGAATTTCTTCACGTCATAATCCAGAATTTACGATGATGGAAGCTTATATTGCATATTCAAATTATGAAGATATGATGCAATTTACTGAAAAAATGTTAAAGGATATTACTACATTAATTTTTAAAAACAATAAAATTATATTTGATAAATATGAATTTGATTTTAGTCAACCATTTCATAGATTAACTATGAAAAATGCTATTCTTCAATTTAATAAACATATTACATTATCTGACTTACAAGATTTTAAAAAAATAACATTATTTGCAGAGTCTATAGGTATAAAAATAGAAAAAAAATGGGGAATAGGTCATATAGAAAATGAAATTTTTGAAAAAACAGTAGAAAAAAAATTAATTCAACCGACTTTTATTACTGAATATCCAATAGAAGTTTCTCCATTAGCGCGACGTAATGATATTAATCAAAATATTGCTGATAGATTTGAGCTTTTTATTGCTGGTTACGAAATAGCTAACGGATTTTCAGAGTTAAATGATGCAGAAGATCAAAAAAATAGATTTTTGAAACAAATCAAACAGTCATATAAAGAAAAAAATGAAAATATGTTTTATGATGAAGATTATATAGAAGCATTAAAATACGGTTTACCACCAACATCAGGATTAGGAATTGGCATTGACCGTTTAATTATGATTTTAACTAATCAAACAAGTATTCGTGATGTTATTTTATTTCCTACTCTTCGTTCATTAAAAAAATAATTTTATACATTTTAATTTGTATCAAAATATTTATGATCATTATATTTCATACAATTGCAATGAGGCAAACATGCCACAACTTTTAGAAAATAATAATAATAATATTAATATAAATAAAATTCGTGATTTAATTGAACAATATCAACCTCCATTTTGGTTATACGATGCAGATGTTATATATAAAAAAATTAAATTATTAAAAAAATTTGATGTAATTAGGTTTGCTCAAAAATCTTGTTCAAATATTAATATATTACGTTTAATGAAAAAAAAAAATATTAAAGTAGATGCTGTTTCATTAGGTGAAATTGAAAGAGCTTTAATATCTGGATTCAAATCGCACACCAACGAAATAATTTTTACTGCAGATATTTTAGATAACGAAACTCTATCTAAAGTAGTTGATTTTCAAATTCCAGTTAATGCCGGATCTTTAGATATGTTAATACAATTAGGGAAGGTTTCTCCAGGCCACAATGTATGGTTAAGAATTAATCCAGGTTTTGGATATGGTCATAGTAAAAAAACTAATACTGGAGGAGAAAATAGTAAACATGGTATTTGGGATCCTAAACTCGCATTACCTATTATAAAAAAATATAAATTAAAATTAATAGGTTTACATATGCATATAGGGTCAGGTGTGAATTATTTGCATTTAGAAAAAGTTTGTCAAGCGATGATTAAACATGTGATACAATTAAATCAAAAGATATCATCAATTTCTGCTGGAGGAGGATTATCTATACCTTATAGATTCAATGAACAATCTATTGATATAGATAAGTATTTTCAGTCTTGGCATTCTGCAAGAAAAATAATATCTCAATTTTTAGGAAGAAAAATTCAATTAGAAATTGAGCCAGGAAGATTTTTAGTTGCTGAATCTGGATTTTTAGTTTCAAGAGTTTGGGCTACAAAAAAAACAAGTAATGCAAATTTTGTGTTAGTTGATGTTGGATTTAATGATTTAATGCGACCTACTATGTATGGTAGTTATCATCATATATCTGTTATATCTGGAGATAATAGAATAATTAATTATCACGAGATGATTGATACTATTGTTGCTGGTCCTTTATGTGAATCAGGAGATGTTTTTACGCAAAAAGAAGGGGGTACTATTCAAACAAGAAAACTACCTAAAATTCAAATAGGGGATTATTTAATTTTTCATGATGCAGGTGCTTATGGTGCTTCCATGTCTTCTAATTATAATACTAGGCCGTTAATACAAGAAATATTACTATATAAAAATAATTCTATTATCATTAGAAAACGTCAAACCATTAAAGAGTTATTAAGTTTAGAACAATAATTTTTTATAACAGGATATTATGTAAAATATGTATATATTCTCCCCAAAATTTAATCCTATTATATTTTCAATTGGGCCTATATCTGCCCATTGGTATGGTTTTATGTATGTAATTAGTTTTATATTTGCAACATGGTATACAAAATATAATAAAAAAAATAAAATCAAATTATGTGATAAAAAAATAGAAATATTATTATATTTTGTTTTTATAGGATCTTTTATTGGAGGAAGAATAGGATATATCATATTTTATAATTTTCCATATTTTTATAAAAATATACTACATATATTTTATATATGGGAAGGGGGAATGTCATTTCATGGTGGATTAATAGGAGCTATAATTAGCATCTTATATTTTTCTTTAAAATATAAAAAAAACATATTTGAAATTTCAGATTTTATATCCCCACTCATACCATTTGGTTTAGGAGCTGGAAGACTAGGTAATTTTATTAATGGCGAACTATGGGGTCGTGTATCACCAAACTTTTCGTATGCTATGATTTTCCCAAATTCTAAATATCAAGATATAAAAATCGCAGAAAACAATGCTAATTTAAAATTACTTTTAGATAAATATGGATCATTACCTCGTCATCCTTCTCAATTATATGAATTTTTTTTAGAAGGTATAGTATTATTTTTGATAATGAATTTTATTTCTAAAAAAAAGACGAATAAAGGATTTGTTAGTGGTATATTTTTAATTTTTTATGGAATATTTAGAATATTTTCAGAATTTTTTAGAGAACCAGATCCTCAAATAGGATTATTATATAATATTATCACTATGGGTCAAATATTATCACTTCCCATGATAATTTTTGGATTTATTATCATTTTTCAACCTTGTTTTATAAAGAAAAAATTATGAGATATCATGAAACAATATATTCAATTAATTAAAAAAATTATTAAATTTGGAAACCAAAAACAAGATCGTACAGGCACAGGAACCTTATCTATTTTTGGTCATAATATGAAATTTAATTTAAAAAAAGGTTTTCCACTTGTTACAACAAAAAAATGTCATACTTCATCAATTATTCATGAATTATTATGGTTTTTAAAAGGAGATACTAATATTGATTATTTAAATAAAAATAATATATCTATTTGGAATCATTGGGCCGATGAGTCCGGAAATCTTGGTCCAATATATGGAAAACAATGGAGAAATTGGAAGACTGTTGAAGGCAATTATATTGATCAAATACAAAATATATTAACAGAATTAAAATATAATCCTCATTCACGCAGAATGTTAGTATCAAGTTGGAATGTAGGTGAAATTAATAAAATGAAATTACCTCCCTGTCATGTTCTATTTCAATTTTATGTCTTTCAAAAAAAATTAAGCTGTCAACTATATCAACGTTCTTGTGATGTTTTTCTTGGACTGCCTTTTAATATAGCTAGTTATTCAATACTCATACATATGATAGCACAACAGTGTAATTTAAAAGTTGGAGAATTTTTGTGGACGGGAGGAGATGTTCATTTATATAACAATCATATTAAATTAGCAAAAAAACAAATTCTTAGAACCCCTCGCAAACTTCCAGAATTAATTCTTCTTAAAAAACCAAAATCATTATTTCAATATTCTATCAATGATTTTCAAATTACTGGATATCATCCTTATGACGCTATTAAGGCAAAAATATCTATATAAAAATAACATATTTATATTAATAATATACATGCATTTTTAAATTGGATTAATTTGCAACATGAAATATATATATATTAAAACTTGGGGTTGTCAAATGAATGAATATGATTCATCTATGATAGCCAATCTATTACAAAAAGAAAAAAAATATCTACTTACCTCGTCAATAGAACAAGCTGATATTTTAATACTAAATACTTGTTCGATAAGAGAAAAAGCACAAGAAAAACTATTTCATCAACTTGGAAGATGGAAGAAGATGAAAAATGATAATCCAAAAATCATCATTGCAGTTGGTGGATGTGTTGCTACACAAGAAGGAAAAAAAATTTTTAAAAGAGCAAATTATGTAGACATTATATTTGGCACACAAACTTTACATAAATTACCAGATATGATTTCCAAAATTGAAAATAATACGAATCGTATTATAGATATTAGCTTTCCTAAATTAGAAAAATTTAAATACGTTTCAAAACCGATAAAAACAAAATACACCGAAAATGTATCTATTATGGAAGGATGTAATAAGCACTGTTCATTTTGTATTGTTCCATATACCCGAGGCCACGAGCTTAGTCGTCCATGTTATGATATATTATATGAAATATCAAATTTAGCAAAACAAGGTGTTAGAGAAATTAATTTATTAGGACAAAATGTTAATGCTTATAAAGGCTTAACTATTAATGGAAAAATTTGTCGTTTTTCAGAACTAATTAGATTAGTAGCAAAAATTAATGGAATTGATAGAATTCGATTTATTACTAGTCATCCAATCGAATTTACTGATGATATTATTGAAGTATATAAAGATACTCCAAAATTAGTTAGTTTCCTACATCTTCCTGTACAAAGTGGTTCTAATAAAATTCTGAAATTAATGAAAAGATTATATACAGTAGAAGACTATAAATTAATTATAAAAAAATTAAAACTAGTTAGGCCTAATATTCAAATTAGTTCTGATTTTATAGTAGGTTTTCCAGGAGAATCGGACCAAGATTTTCAACAAACCATAGATTTAATAGAAGATATTAATTTTGATATGAGCTTTAGTTTTATATATTCGAGACGACCTAAAACGCCTGCTGCAAAAATGAAAGATGATATTAGTCTGCAAGAAAAACAAAAACGTTTATATATTTTACAAAATCGTATTAATATACAAACAATGCTATGGAGTAGAAAAATGTTTGGAAGCACGCAATCAATTTTAGTAGAAGGAATTTCTAATAAAAATACTACCGAATTGTTTGGTCGAACAGAAAATAATAGAATTGTCACGTTTAAAGGATCACCAAATATGATAGGACAATTTATTAATTTAAAAATTAATAAAATTCATACATATTCATTGAAAGGTGAATTAATTTAAAATATAAAGAGTTAAATATGCAAAATATTATTATTAATCTTCAAAAATGTTGTAAAAACCCTCAATATATACCAAAAAAAACACTTTTTCAAAGATGGATAAAAAATATTTTAAATAAAAAAGAAATTCATATTATTACTATTCGAGTAGTAGATAAAAAAGATATTCAAAAGTTGAATTATATTTATAGAAAAATTAATAAGCCAACAAATATTTTAGCATTTCCTTTTAATGAATTCATTAAACATAATGCTAAATTGTTAGGAGATTTAGTAGTATGCAAAAGTATTATAGAACAAGAGTCTTATCAATATTATAAATTACTAGAAGCGCATTGGGCTCATATTACTATACATGGTACGCTACATTTATTAGGATATGATCATAAGACAAAAAGACAAACAAATATTATGGAACAAGTAGAAAATAAAATTATGGCATCTTTAAATTATCCTAAACCATACATTTAAAAAAAAACATTAATCTGTTGTAAAAAATATTTTATCTAAGATATTTTTACCATAGAATAATAAAATACTTTTTAAAACTAGACAATTTAATATTATGAGTGATAAAAATTCTCAAAACTGTAATAAAATTAATAAAAAAGGTTTTTTTTCTATTTTATTAAATCAAATTTTTCATGATGAACCTAAAAATCGAGAAGAACTATTATCATTAATTCGTGACTCAGAACAAAATGAACTGATCGATCAAGATACTTGCGATATGCTAGAAGGTGTTATGCATATTGTGAAAAAAAGAATAAAAGATATCATGATTCCCAGAACACAAATGATTATATTAAAGTTAGAATTTAATTTAAATCAATGTTTAGATATTATTATTGAATCTGCTCATTCACGTTTTCCAGTTATGAGTAATGACAATACTCATGTTGAGGGTTTTTTAATTGCAAAAGATTTATTACCTTTTATGAAAAACTCAAGAAAAAATTTTTGTATTCAAAGTATTATAAGACCAATTGTTGTAGTACCAGAAAGTAAATATGTCGATAGAATGTTAAAAGAATTTCGAGCAACAAGAAATCATATGGCAATAGTAATAGATGAATTTGGAATAGTTTCAGGTTTAGTTACTATAGAAGATATTCTTGAATTAATTGTAGGAGAAATTGATGATGAATATGATGATATAGAAACATTAAATATTAGAAGATTAAAAAAATCTATTTTTTCTGTTAAAGCGCTTACAGAAATTAAAGAATTTAATACAGCTTTTCATGCTAATTTTAAAGATGATGAAGTAGATACTATTGGCGGGTTAGTTATGAAAGCATTTGGTTATCTACCAATTAAAGGAGAAAGCATTAATATTGATGGTTACATTTTTAAAATATCTATAGCAGATAGCCGAAAAGTAATACAAATACATGTAACTATTCCAGAACATATAATACCAATATTAGAATAAATATAGATTTTTTCTATTCAATTTGTAAAATATATTTTTAAACATTTTTATTAGAGAAAAATATGGAACTAGAATATTCACCAGAAAAAATAGAAATATATGTACAAAATTTTTGGAACAAAAATAAAACTTTTCAAGTTAAAGAAGATTCTCAAAAAGAAAAATATTACTGTCTTCCTATGTGGCCATATCCTTCTGGAAAATTACACATGGGTCATGTAAGAAATTATACTATTAGTGATGTTATTGCTCGCTACCAAAGAATGTTAGGAAAAAATGTTTTACAACCTATGGGTTGGGATGCTTTTGGTTTACCTGCTGAAGAAGCGGCAATTAAAAATAATACTCATCCTCTCTATTGGACTAAAAAAAATATTAAATATATGAAAAAACAACTGCAATCATTAGGTTTTAGTTATGATTGGAGTCGAGAAATTACTACATGTGAACCAAAATATTATCGTTGGGAACAATGGTTTTTTACTCAATTATATAAAAAAAATCTAGTCTATAAAAAAAATAGTTTAGTAAACTGGTGTAATTATGATAAAACAGTCTTAGCTAATGAACAAGTAATTAATGGTTGTTGTTGGAGATGTCAAAATAAAATTATTATTAAGAAAATTCCACAGTGGTTTATAAAAATTAGGAAGTATGCTGAAGAATTATATCAAAATTTAAAAACATTGACTAATTGGCCTGAAAATGTAAAAAATATGCAAAAAAATTGGATTGGAAGATTAAAAGGATTTCAAATTACTCTGAAAATTTTTAATACTCTTGAAACATTGTCAGCATTTATCATCAGATTAGATTTAATTATGGGAGCTACATATGTTTCAATATCTACTCAACATCTATTATCAAAAAAGTTATCTCAAACAGATGAAAATATTGCAAATTTTATAAAAAAATATCAATATATTAAATCAGAGTCAAAAAATGATTTTCAATATATAGGAGTAAATACCAATTTGTTTGTTAATCATCCTATTACAGAAAAAAAAATACCTGTTTGGATAACTAATTTTACTGATATAGAATATGGTACTAATGCAGTATTATCTATTCCTGGACATAACAAATATGATTGGCATTTTGCAGTAAAAAATAATTTAAAAATTAAATATGTTGTATTCAATTCTAAAATTGATGCTCGAGTATTAAATTCGTTTACGTCATATATTGATATAAAAGGTGTATTATTTAATTCTAAAGAATTTAATGGATTAAATTTTGACAACGCTACTAAAAAAATAAAAAAAATATTATTAGAAAAAAAAATATTAGAAAAAAAAATTCATTATAAATTACAAGACTGGTGTATATCAAGACAGCGTTATTGGGGCACTCCCATTCCTATGGCAACATTAAATAATGGTCAAATAATTTCTATACCAGAAGATCAATTACCAGTTATTTTACCAAACATAACAAATAATATTAATTTATTAAAAATAAATCATAATACTAATTCAGAGTGGATAAAAGTTACTATTAATAATCAAGTTGCTATTAGAGAAACAGATACTTTTGACACATTTATAGAATCATCTTGGTATTACGCAAGATATACTTGTCCAAATTTTCATGCTGGTATGATTGATCCTATTTTATCAAAATATTGGTTACCTATAGATCAATATATTGGCGGAATTGAACATGCAACTATGCATTTAATATATTTTAGATTTTTTCATAAATTATTACGTGATTTTAAATTCGTTGATATTGATGAACCTGTAATAAATTTACTGTGCCAAGGTATGGTTTTATCAGAAGCTTTTTATGAAATAGATCAAAATTCTCAAAAAATTTGGTTAAATCCTAATATGGTGGAAATAAAACGTAATATAAAAGGAGAAATTACACAAGCATATAATCAAAAAGGAAAAAAAATAGTTTACGCCGGCATGATTAAAATGTCTAAATCAAAAAATAATGGAATTGAACCAGAATTAATGATTAAACGTTATGGCGCAGATACAATTCGATTATTTATTATGTTTGCTGCTCCTGTAGAGTCTACATTAGAATGGAAAGAATCTGGTGTGAAAGGTATACATCGTTTTTTAAAAAAACTTTGGATATTAATTTTTAATTATATTAATCTTAAAAAGATTCTTAATGAAAACATAAGCTTTTCTTGTTTCAATGATAAACAAAATGAATTAAGATATCAACTACACAAGACTATATTTAAAGTATCTGACGACATGGGTCGTAGAAAAACATTTAATACTGCTATTTCTACAATCATGAAATTTGTTAATAAATTATCCAAAGCATCTATGAGTTCATATCAAGATCAATATATTATGAGAGAATCTTTAACTTGCATTATTAAAATGCTTTATCCGTTTATACCTCATTTTTGTTTTGTTGTTTGGAATTATTTTGATAAAAATACTTTAATTGATCATGAGAAATGGCCTCTTTTTAAAAAAGAGATACTATTTAAACGAAATAATATTATTATTGTACAAGTAAACGGAAAAGTAAGATGTACTATAAAAATATTAAACGATAATTTAACTCAAGAAGAAATTTTATTGTATGCAAAAAATCAAAATAACATTAAGAAATATTTAAAGAATGTTCATATAAAAAAAACTATATATATTCCAAACAAAATCATTAACTTTGTCATATAAAATTTTCAATGGTATATAAAATAAAATATGTGTACAACAAAAAATATACATGTATATGAATTAAAAAAATATTTACATCAAAAATTGCATAATATTTATGTTTTGTTAGGGGAAAATAATTCTTTATTAAAGAAAAATCAAAATATAATACAACAATTTGCATTTAAAAAAGGGTTTATAAATACTATTACAATAGACATAGAAAAAAATCAAGATTGGGAAAAAGTTATTTTAACTTATAAAATAAGAAATTTGTTTTTTCAAAAAACTATTTTAGTAATCAACTTGCTTATTAAGAATATAAACACTTTTATATTCAAAAAAATATATAAAATATTCAATTTATTCAATTCAGATATTTTAACAATATTAAAATTTCACCATTTATCAAATATTATAAAAAATTCAATATTTTTTAAAAATTTTCAAAAAAAAAATTATATTATTTCGTGTTATACTCCATATAACATTGATTTTATATTATGGATTAAATATGAAATAAAAGAAAGAAATATAAAAATGTCAAAGCAAGCATTTTTATTATTATGCAAATATTATGATGGCAATACTTTATATATATTAAACGTATTAGATATGATTTTCATCACTTTTCCTAATACTTATATCGAACTTGAGATGATTAAACAAATTATCGTGCATTTTCTTGATTATTCATCATTAAATTGGATTAATTATATCTTTCAATTTAAAACACAAAAAGCTATATCTATATTATCTCTTTTTTCTAAAAAAAAATATAATCCTTTAATTTTAGTGCGTTCTTTACAAATAGATTTAACTAAACTGGTTTATATTAAACGTGAAAAAAATATAAACATCAATCAATTATTAAAAAAACATAACATATGTACTATAAGGCATAAATTTTTTATTCATGCTATTCATAAAATAAATTATTTCAATTTATTAAAAGCAATAACAATTCTTCTAAAAATAGAAATAAATATTAAAAATAATTATAATCATTTTATATGGTATCAGCTAAAAGAACTGACTTTAACACTTAATCATGCAAATTAAATATATTTAATAATTAATATGAAAAAAGTATATGGAATTTTTGGAGGAAATTTTGACCCTATTCATTATGGTCATATTTATTTAGCTAAAAAGTTAAGAGAATTAGTGTGTATAGATAAAATCATATTTCTACCTAATCATTATCCTCCTCATCGTACACGTACTCAAACATCTATAGTAGATAAAATTAATATGATTAAACTTGCTATTCATAAATATCCTTCATTTCAAATAAGTTATTTAGAAGCATACGCTAATCATATTTGTTATACAGTAGATACACTAAAAAAAATTAGAAAAAAAATCAATTATTCAACATCATTATGTTTTATAATAGGAGAAGATCATTTAAATACTTTGCATCTTTGGAAAAACTGGAAACAAATATTATTCTATGTGCATTTGATAATTTGTCCTAGAAATTATAAAAAAAAAAATCAATTAACAAATTTTATTAATTCTCATATTATTCATAATTTTCATTTACTTCATCAAAAATCTTTTGGTTATATTTTTTTTGCTAATATACCTTTATTTGATGTTTCTTCTACTCAAATTAGAAAAAATTATTCTCTAAAAAAAAACTGCAATACTCTTTTACCTAAAAACGTAAATGATTATATTTTATTAAAACAATTATACTTATAATAATTAAATATCTTAATATAAGATAATAAATCTAAAAAATAAATAATATAAAATATATATGAAAAAAAATATTAAATTAAATTTAATTGGTTTAAGATGTCCTGAGCCCATTATGATAATTAGAAAAACACTTCGAGATATCAATCTTCATGATAATATATTAGTTTTATCTGATGATCCTACAACTCAAAGAGATATTCCACATTTTTGTCATTTTATGGATCATAAATTGTTAAAATATGAAATAAAAGATAAATTATATTTATATTTATTAAAAAAAGGATTATAGTTTTAAAAAAAATATAATAATTTTATTAATTATATAACATATTTAATATATACACTTTTATTATATAATATACTTATAAGTATACAAATATAGTGTATATATCAAAAATTATTATTAATCAATGTATAAAAAAAAATTAATAATTAATTAATAAATTTAACATACGTCTTAAAGGCTCTGCTGCCCCCCATAATAGTTGATCTCCAACAGTAAAAGCAGATAAATATTTTTTTCCTATATTTAATAGTCTTAAACGACCTATTGGTATATTGAGCGTATTCGTTACAGCTGCTGGAGTTAATTTTAATAATGTATCTGATATATTATTTGGGACGACGTTGACCCATTGATTATGTTGTTTAATAATATCTTCAATATTTCTTAAAGATAGTTCTTGTGTTAACTTTATAAAAAACGTTTGACTATGACAGCGAATTGCTCCTATACGTATACATAAACTTTCAATGGTAAAGTTATTATATCCTAATATTTTTTGAGCTTCAGCATGTGCTTTCCATTCCTCACGACTTTGACCTGTATTTATTTTTTTATCAATCCAAGGAATTACACTTCCTGCTAATGGAACAGAAAAATAATCTGTAGGAAAATTAGAACTACGTGACATATTAGTCACTTTCTTTTCAATATCTAAAATTGCAGTTAAATTATTTAATAAATCTTTTTGAACAGTGCTATATAATGCACCCATTTGATTTAATAATTCTATTATATGACGAGCTCCTGCCCCCGATGCAGCCTGGTAAGTTGATACAGTTATCCATTTAATTAATTTTTGCTTAAATAAACCGCCTAATGCCATAAGCATTAAACTTACTGTACAATTACCACCAACAAATGTTTTAATACCTTTTTTAATAGAACTTATAATCATATCATAATTTATTGGATCTAATATAATTATAGAATCGTTTTCCATTCGTAAAGCCGAAGAAGCGTCTATCCAATAACCTTTCCAATTTTTTTGTCTTAACTTGGGGTATACTTGATTGGTATATTCACTTCCTTGACATGTAATAATAATATCCATATTTTTAAGAGAATTAATATCATAAGCATTTTTTAAAATATCATACGATATATTATTGATTACAGGACCATATTGACCAAATTGAGATGTTGAAAAAAATACAGGGGTAATATTTAATAAATCATTTTCTTCTTGCATTCTCTGTAATAATACCGATCCAACTATACCACGCCAACCTACTAAACCTACAATTTTCATAATTAGTTAATATACAGATTTTTTACATTAACAATTATATTTTATTATTTAATATAATAATTATAGTTAAAGAAAAAATATTCTGTCTCCTAAAAATAATTATAAATTCCAGATGATGAAATATATAATAGTGATAAAATATTAGAAATTTTTAATAATTCAATTAATAGAATTATTTTTGTATAAAAATTTCTTTCAAATTTAAAATATATTATAGCAATGAAAATTTTATATTAAAAAATATTATATGATAAATATATTCAAAATATTATATACAAGAATACTATTATAAGAGGATATAATATATCAATATGACCGAAATTATCTCTACAACTATATTATTAATTCTTATTATGGATCCGTTAGGTAATTTACCAATTTTTGTAACAGTTTTGAAGCATTTAAATGAAAAAAGAAGAAAGATTATAGTTATACGTGAAATGATTATAGCATTATTTATTATGCTATTATTTTTATTTTTTGGAGAAAAAATCTTAACAATTTTAAATTTAAAAACTGAAACTGTTTCAATATCTGGAGGAATTATTTTATTCTTAATTTCTATTAAAATGATTTTTCCTTCTGAAACTGGAAAAAATAATAATATTTCTTCATATGAAGAGCCATTTTTAGTACCTTTAGCAATGCCATTAATTGCAGGCCCATCTTTATTGGCTACTCTTATGTTATTATCACATCAATATTTATATCACATGTTTTATCTAGTGATATCATTGTTAATTGCATGGTTTTTTACAATTGTAGTATTATTGTTATCTAATGTATTTTTAAAAATTTTTGGTAAAAAAAGTGTAAATGCGTTAGAACGCCTAATGGGATTAATATTAATTATGCTATCTACTCAAATGTTTTTAGATGGTATAAAAGTATGGTTAAAAAATTAAAAAATATTATTTATTTATAATCTATCATTTTGAATGATAGATTAAAGAATTATTTAAAAAATAAATAAATATTTTAAAAATATGAAATTATTAAACGGTATAATTATGACTATAAACACAATAGCTCAAATTAATATAAATAATAAAAGAGTTTTAATACGATGTGATTTAAATGTTCCAATAGAAAATGGAATTATTCAATCTGATGCAAGAATATTAGCAGCATTACCTACTATTGAATTAGCTCTTCAAAAAAATGCTAAAGTCATTATCATGTCTCATTTAGGAAGACCTAAAGAAGGATTATATACAAAAAAATATTCTTTATTTCCTATTTTTGAATATTTTAAAAAAAAATTTAGTAATACTAAAATATACTTTTCTAATAATTTTTTAAAAGATATTTCATTGAAAGCAGGAGAAATTGCTATTTTAGAAAATGTTCGTTTTAATCCAGGAGAATTAAATAATAGCGTAATACTATCTAAAAAATATGCTGATCTTTGCGATATATTTATAATGGATGCTTTTGCTAGTGCTCATAGAAAACAATCATCTACTTATGGAATTGGTAAATTTGTTAAAATTGCATGTGCTGGACTTCTTTTGATCAAAGAAATCGATGCTTTAAAAAACGCATTAAAAAATCCAAAACGTCCTATGGTGGCAATAGTAGGTGGATCAAAAGTATCAACTAAATTTAATGTATTACATACATTATCTAAAATTGCAGATACAATTATTGTTGGAGGAGGAATTGCAAATACTTTTTTAGCTATTGATCATAATATTGGAAAATCGTTACATGAACCAAATTTTATATTTGAAGCTAAAAAATTACGTGATAAATATAATATTATCACACCAATTGATTCTCGTGTTGGAAAAAAATTTTGTAAAACAGAAAAATCAACAATAAAATTAACTTCTAATATTTTAAAAGATGAAGAAATCATGGATATTGGCGATCAAACTATTCAAAAAATTTTAAATATTCTTAAAAATGCTCAAACGATTATTTGGAATGGACCAGTTGGAGTATTTGAGTTTCCATATTTTAGAGTAGGAACTGAAATGATTGCTAAAACAATTGCGAATAGTAATGCTTTTTCTATAGCTGGAGGAGGAGACACCTTATCTGTTATTGATATGTTTAACATTCATAATAATATTTCTTATATTTCTACTGGAGGAGGAGCATTTTTAGAATTTATAGAAAACAATACATTGCCTGTAATAAAAATGTTAGAAAAAAATTTTAAAAACATATTATATAAAAAAGCATAGGAAAACAATTGAATATTTTAAATACAATTAGTCCAGGCGTTTTGAATGGTAATGAAGCGAGAATTATTTTTGAAATAGCTAAAAAAAAACAATTTGCGATTCCTGCAGTCAACTGTATAGGAACAGATTCTATAAACACTGTTTTAGAAACAGCTGCCCGTGTAAAATCTCCAGTGATTATACAATTTTCTTATGGAGGAGCATCATTTATTGCGGGATATAAAAATCGATTTTCTTCTTATGCAGAGCAAATAATTCAAGGTTCTATATCTGGTGCTCAACATGTTCATTTAATGGCAAAACATTATAAAATTCCAGTCATATTACATACAGATCATTGTCCGAAAGAATTATTATCATGGATTGATGGACTATTAGAAATAGGAAAAAAACATTATTTTAATTATAATCAACCCTTGTTTACTTCACATATGATTGATTTATCTAAAGAAAAATTAAAAGATAATATTTCTATATGTAAAAGATATTTTAAAAAAATGAATAAAATTAATATGATGTTAGAAATTGAATTAGGATGTACAGGAGGAGAAGAAGATGGAATAGATAATACTACAATGGATAAAAAATTACTTTATACACATCCTGAGGATGTGAATTATGCTTATGAAATATTAAATAAAATTAGTCAAAATTTTAGCATTGCAGCATCATTTGGTAATATACATGGTGTTTATCAAGCTGGTAATGTAGATCTTAAGCCAAGTATTTTAAAACAATCACAACAATATGTTAGTTCTAAGCATAATTTAAAAAATAATCCATTAAATTTAGTATTTCATGGGGGATCAGGTTCCAATTTGCAAGAGATCCAAGAAGCTATACAATATGGAGTTGTCAAAATGAATCTTGATACTGATATGCAATGGGCTACATGGAAAGGAGTGTTAAATTTTTATAATAAAAATAAAGAATTTTTACAAAATCAATTAGGTAATAAACATGATCAAAATAAACCTAATAAAAAATATTATGATCCGAGATCATGGATAAGACATGCACAAGAATCAATGTCACTTCGATTAGAAAAATCGTTTAAGGAATTGAATTCTTATAATATTTTATAGACATTTCATTAATAATGAAAACCTATTTCGGGGAATAAATAAAAATATTCTCCGTAAAATTAATTAATTTTAAATATATTAATAATTTTTTTAAAATATATAATAATATTTTACAATACTTATTAAAATTTTAGCATAACGAGATAATAATGAATGAACTCAACGTAGTAAATGATATACATCATGCAGGAAATTGGTTGATACGCAATCAAGAATTATTACTTGGATATATAATAAACTTAACATCAGCTTTTGTAATTATAATTATTGGTATGTTTATGTCTAAAGTAGTATCTAATGGTGTTAATCAAGTATTAATTACACGTAATATTGACGCTACTATTTCTGGTTTTCTTTCTGCGTTAATGCGATATATTATGATTACTTTTGCATTAATTGCTTCATTAGGACGTATTGGGGTACAAACAACATCTGTAATAGCTATATTAGGAGCTGCTGGTATGGCGATAGGTTTAGCATTACAAGGTTCTTTATCAAATTTTGCAGCTGGAGTATTATTAGTTACATTTAGACCATTAAAAACTGGAGAGTACGTTAATCTAGGAAATGTTTCAGGAACTGTTTTAAATATTCATATTTTTTATACTATGTTACGTACTTTAGATGGAAAAATTGTAGTTGTGCCTAATAATAAAATTATATCTAATAATATTATTAATTACTCAAGAGAGCCTTCACGTAGAAATGAATTTATTATCAGTGTAGCTTACAATAGTGATATCGATTTAGTCATTAAAATATTACGACAAGTCATCGAACAAGAAGATCGAGTAATAAAAGATAAAGATATCATTGTAGGTTTAAGCGAATTAGCACCATCTTCTTTAAATTTTATTGTACGTTGTTGGAGTAAAAATAATGATCTTAATCCAGTATATTGGGATTTAATGGCTAAATTTAAAAAAGCATTAGATAAAAATAATATCAATTTGCCTTATCCTCAATTAGATGTTCATCTTTATAAAAAAAAATAAATATTGTGATATTTAAATAATATTTAAATATTGTTTACTGAATTAAAATAGGTATTTATGTTATTTGTTTACAAATCTAATTATTTAAATATGTTATTTTCAAAAGCTAGTCAAATTATTAAAGAAAAACCTCTTTCAAATGTTTTTGAAAAAGAAATTTTTATTTATGACAATCAGATATTATTTAAATATTTAAATATCTGGCTTGCCAAAAAAAATGGAATAACAGCAAATATTAAATTGTATCATGCTGATAATTTTCTTTGGGAGCTATTGAGAAAAATATTATTTAAAACAAAAATAAAAAATTTTTTTACTGATTCAATAATGATGTGGAAAATTATTAAAATTTTAGATAAAAAAACATATGATACAAAATTTATTAATCTTAATAAAAGTGAAAAATTTAAATTTTCTTTTTTAATGGCAAAAATATTCAAAAAATATATTTTTTATCGTCCGAATTGGATAAATTCTTGGTCACAAGGGGTAAATATATCAAATATTGAAAATGATGAAATATGGCAAATAAAATTATGGACACTAATTATTAGTGATATGCAAAAATATAATCAATCTTATAACAATTTTGCACATATGTTTAAATCTTTTAATTTATTAGTTAAAACCAAAAAAATAAATATAGATTATTTGCCTCATCGTTTTTTTGTAATTTCTTCTTTTTCACTAAATCCTGCTTATATAAATATTTTAAAAAAAATTAGTGTGTATATTAATATTTATTTTTTACATATTACACCTTATAAATATAATATTTTTAATACAATTGAAAATAATAAATTTCTCTCTAAAAGTAAATCGCAAAAACAAAATTATACTAATCCATTAATACAATTATGGGGCAAATATGAAAAAATATATGAATATTATATAATAAAATCTTCACATATAAAAATTATTAATTATTTTAAAAAATATCATGAAAATAATTTACTAAATTATATTAAAAACGATTTTTTAAAAAAAAAATATTTTTATAAGAATAAAAAAAGATTATTAAATAAAACTGATAATTCAATTTCTATTCATATTTGTTATAATAAAAAAAATGAAATTGAAATACTATATAAAACATTATTAGCATTATTAGATCAAAATCCATCTATATCACCTGGTGATATAATTGTAACTTCAAAATCTATTGATTCTTATACTCCATATATTTATTCTACATTTACTGCGATAAATCAAAAAAAACAAATACCTTTTTTTATTGTTCAAAATATTAATAAACAAACTAAAATAATTACTGAATCATTTAAAAAAATATTAAATTTATCAAATAGTCGATTTGAAAATAAAGAAATATTAGAATTTCTTGATATACCTGAAATAGCAAATAAATTTAATATTTCAGATGAAGAAATTCAAATTCTATACTATTGGATTGAAGAAACAAATATTCGATGGGCTATTGATGAAAAACATAAAAATTATTTATCATTTTTTCCACATAAACAAAACACTTGGTTATATGGTATAGAAAAATTATTGCTTAGTTATTCTATGAATAATACAAAAAATATTTGGAATAATATTTTATCTTCTAGTTTAATTGATAAATCAAAATCAGAGTTAATATCAAAACTAATTATATTTATCAATACACTAAAAAAATGGCAAAAAAAATTATCAAAATCACAATATATACAATATTGGAGTTTATTAGCACATGATATAATTAATGATTTTTTTTCTTATAATGAAAATACTATAAAATTTTTTAATCTTATTAAAAGAAATTGGACAAAAATCATTGATGATAATATATCATCAAATTATTCAAATAAAATTTCAATCAATATATTAACAATTTTATTTTTTAATAAATTTAATAACATTAATCATCAAGGTATATTGCCTGGTGCAATCAATTTTTGTCATTCTAACACTGTATGCTATATTCCATTTAAAATAATATGTATTATTGGAGCTGATCATTACAGTGTTTCTCAAAATTATGACTTAGATAATTTTAACTTATTATACAAATATTCTAAAATCGGAGATTTAAACAATTATATAAAATCATGTTATTTATTTTTGCAAAGTCTATCTTGTGCTCAAAAATATTTTTATATTAGTTATGTTGGATATTCTATTAAAAATGAAAATAATAAACTACATACTCCTAGTATAATTGATCAATTATTAAATTATATAGCATCAAATTTTTATTTTTGTGGTAAAAAAAAATTAAATATTCATGACAATACTAAAAATATAATAAAAAATATTTGTAAAATACATCAAAAACAAAATTTTTATACTGTTAACACCATTAATGCAAGCATTAAACAAAAGTCACAATATATATATAAAAATATTGTGGAAAAAATTAATACTCAAAATCTCTTAGATCAGAAATCAACCAATAAATTAAGTTTACAAGATATTATTAATTTTTGGAAAAATCCAATACGTTATTTTTTTAAACACAGATTAAATATTCAATTCAATAGATCAAAACATATTATACAAACAACAGAACCATTTTCAGTGAATCCATTAGATTCTTATAAAATAAAAAACATTTTATTAAAAAAAATTATATATCATGAAAATATTGATGAATTACTTCAATATTATATTGCATCTGGAAAATTACCTTATGGTATTTTTGGTAAAATGTTCTGGGAAAAAAGTATTGAAGAAATGCAGGGTATAGCAAAATTAGTAATAAAATTAAGAAATAATACAAAAGAAAAAAAGATTAATTTAAAGATAAAAAAATACCAAATTAATGGTTTATTATCTGAAGTACAAGATATAGGTTTATTGCGTTGGAAACCAGGTACAATTAATTATAGTGATCGTCTCGTGCTATGGTTGGAACATTTAATTTACTGTGTATCTGGAGGTATTGGAGAAAGTCAAATAATAGGTTATAAAAAAAAATGGTCTTTTTCTATTTTAAATCCTGATATCGCATACTTTTATTTATTAAAATATATTGAAGGATACATAAAAGGAACCAAAAAAATAATTTTATTAACAAAATCAGGATCTTCTTGGTTAGATGTAATCTATGATATAAAAAATGATATAATTAAAACAGATAATTTAACAAAAAATAAAAGTCATTTAAAATTACTTCAAACTTGGATAGGTAATAATTTTTCTTTAGGAGAAAAAAATGATTTTTATATTCAAAAAACATTCATTGAATTAAATGAATATAATATTAAAAAAATTTGTAAAACAGCTCAAACATGGTTAATTCCAACTCTAAAATATAAAAAAAAATAACATAAATATGACTAATAAAAAAAAACTTGATATTTTTAAAATATTACTGAATGGAATAAACTTAATAGAAGCGTCTGCAGGGACAGGTAAAACTTTTACAATTATATTATTATATTTACGTTGTTTATTAGGCATAGGAGATGTGCAAAATCAAAAAAAACTTCGTATACATGAAATACTTGTACTCACTTTTACAAATGCAGCTAAAGAAGAATTATATATTCGTCTTAAAAAAACAATTAATAATTTATATTTATCTTGTGTTAATAATACTGATACCAATGATCCTATATGTAAATTGTTTTTAAAAAAAATAAAAGACATGAATGGAGCTGTATCTATTTTAAAGAAAGCAAAAAATAATATACATGAAGCCGCTATTTATACAATACATAGTTTTTGCCAAAAAATATTACAATCAAATAATTTTTATATAAATTATGTATTTCAAGATAAAATCATTGATAAAGAAGACAATTTATATATCAAAACTACAGAAGACTTTTGGAGATTGTATATATATCATTTGCCAGAAAACATTATTAAAATTATTTTTCAATATTATAAAAATCCAAATGATCTATTAAAAATAATTAAACCTTTTATACATATGAAGTTATTTAACTATAATGTAAAAATATTGAATAATAAACATTTAATTTTGCTACATGAAGAAAATATAAAAAAAATAGATTACATTAAAAAAATATGGTTAAGACATTATCCTGCAATCTTGAAAAAATTGAATGATATAAAAATCAATAAAAAAATATACAATCAATTTAATATATCTAGATGGATAAATAATATTACAAAATGGTCAGAATCTGAAACAAAAGATTATTATCTTCCAATTGCATTAAAATATTTTTCTCAAGAAAACATTAAAAAAAATACAATATATTATATAAATATAGAATATATTCTTTTTAAAGAAATAGAGATAATATTAAAATATAACTTTTCATTAAAATATATCGTTGCATTATATGCTATGCAAAAAATTCAAAAACTATTAAAAAAAGAAAAAGAAAAACAATCATTGTTAGGATTTGATGATTTATTAAGTAACGTTTTAATGATTTTAAAAAAAGAAAAAAATTTACGAACATTAATTAGAAAAACATATCCTATAGCATTAATTGATGAATTTCAAGATACTGATATTGTACAATATAAAATATTCAATCTGCTATATAAAACTAATGAAAAATCAGCATTATTTTTGATTGGAGATCCAAAACAAGCAATATATAGTTTTAGAGGAGCAGATGTATTTTCTTATTTATCTATAAAATCTAAAATTAAAAAATACTATTACCTTGATACTAATTGGCGTTCTTCAGTTAATATGTGTAATAGTATTAATTTTTTATTTTCACAAAATAATAATCCATTTATACTCCCGGAGATTTCATATACACCAATTATATCTTCTAAAAAAAATGTTCATATGAATTTTTTAATAAATGACATACCACAAATTCCTATTAGATTTTTTGTTCATAAAAAAACTGAAATATATTTAGATGAATATCAGCTATGGATTGCTAAACAATGTGCCCAAGAAATTAGTTATTGGTTAACTTGCGCACAAAATGGGCAAGCTAAAATAATAACTGTTAATAAAGAAAAAATATTATCACCTAATGATATTGTTATATTAGTAAAAAATAAAAAAGAAGCTAATATTATTAAACAAGCATTACAAAAAATAAATATATTTTCAATATATTATTCTGATAAAAATAGTGTATTTAAAATTCTTGATGCTCAAGAATTATTATGGATATTAGAATCAATTTTAGAGCCTGAGAATATAAAATTATTACAACAATCCATTTCAACACATATTTTGCAAGTAATTTCTTCTAAAACACAGAAAAAAAATAATAATCAATCATATTATATGATTGAAAAATTATATGAATATTATGAAATTTGGAATAATACTAGTATATTTCATATGATTCAAGTGATGATACTAGATTATCAAAAAAATGCTGATATTATAGACTTAAACATAAACTATATAAAAAATTTAAATTTTTTACATATTGCAGAAATATTACAAGAAAAATTTCAATATTTTAATAAAAAAAGATCTTTAATTCATTGGTTTCAAAGTAAAATATTAGATACTAAAGAACCTTTACCAGAGGAATATATTAGAAATTATCCAGAATGTCAATTTATTAGAATTATTACCATACATAAATCTAAAGGCTTAGAATATCCAATTGTTTGGATACCTTTTATAATTGATTTTAATTCTTCCTTATTACCTATTTATCATAATAAAAATTATGAAGCAATCATAGATATTACACACAATGAAAAATATTTCAAAATATCTGATACAGAAAGATTAGCAGAAGATATAAGATTATTATATGTTGCAATTACTAGATCTATTGTGCATTGTTGCATTGGATTATCATGTTTAATTAAAAAAAAAATAAAAAATAGAATATATGATAATGATATTCATAAAAGTAGCATAGGATACATTATACAAAATGGCCAACCTATGCATTATAAAAATTTTTTAAAAAAATTAAATCAATTAAGTATCAACAATATATTAGAAGTACGCAATAATAAAAAAAAATATATACTATCTAAAACAAAAAATATTTATTTAATTAATCAACCTATTGATTATAATAAAAAAAATAACAATATTTGGAATATCACTAGTTTTACAAAATTAAAAAAAGAAAATAATTTGTTTGAATTGCAAAAATCAACAATATTATTGAATCAATATAATAATAAAACATTAAAAAAAAAATATGAAAAATTAACAATATATAATTTTCCGAAAGGAAAAAATACTGGATTAATGATGCATGATATATTAAAAAATTTAAATACATTAGCCACTAAAGAAGATCAATGGTTTTCTGATATATTAAAGAAATATAATATTTCTTTAAAATGGACAAATACATTAATATTTTGGATTAAAAATATTTTAAATATTTCTCTTAATGATAAAAATATGCGTTTATCAAATATTACACAAATATCATGTATAAAAGAATTAGAATTTTTTTTACCAATAAAAAATATTTTATATAATTCAGATTTCAATAAAATTATTCAATCTTTTAATGATATTAATTTGCCAACATTGTCATTTAATCCAATAAAAGGAATATTAACAGGCTGTATTGACTTATTCTTTATATGGAATAAAAAATATTATATTTTAGATTATAAATCTAACTGGTTAGGAGATGATAATACTTGTTATTCTCTAAAAAATATTCAAATAGAAATAATGAAAAATAGATATGATTTGCAATATCATATATATACAGTTGCAATACATAAATATTTAAAACAAAAAATTAAAGATTATCATTATCAATCTGACTTTGGTGGAGTGTTTTATTTTTTTTTAAGAGCTATAGAAAATAAAAAAGAAAATCATGGGATTTTTTATACAATACCAGATTATAATCTTATAAAAAAAACTATTGATTTAATTTCATAAAAAATGATTATTTTATTGAAAAAAGCTGTACAAAAAAATATTATACATCAAATTGATTTTGATTTTGCGAAATTTATTAGCAAAACAAATAATATTATTATGTTAGTTGCAGCATGTATGAGTTATGAAAACCAAAAAGGTCATATATTTTTACCCATTCAATATTTTAAAAAAAATAATTTTTTTTCTAGCACAAATGAAAAATTTATTAAAAAAATATTAATGATATTAGATAAAAAAATTTATTGGGAAACAGAATTATTAAGACATTCATCTTTTAGTAATGGTTCTAAATTAACTCCTTTCATTATTCAAAATCATAAGATTTATTTTTATAAAATGTGGCAGGCAAAAAATAATATTTTAAATTATTTAGAAACACATAATAAAAAAAATAAAATTAATAAAAAAAAATGTTTTATTTTATTAAATAATTTATTTCCAAATCAAAAAAAAGATTTTCAAAAAATAGCCACTGCCAGTGCTTTATTAAATAATATTATTTTTATTCTTGGAGGCCCAGGAACGGGAAAAACTAGTACTATATTAAAGATTATAATTGCTTTAATAAAAAATACAAAAAAAATAATAAAAATTCAATTATCTGCACCAACAGGAAAAGCAACAGCACGTTTATCAGAAATTATCAATAATAATCTTTTTGATATATATCTTTCTAAAAAAGAAAAACAATCAATTATATTATCACCAAAAACCATACATCAATTATTAGAAATTAATAAAATTTCACAAAAAAGTGCTTTTAATAAAAACTATCTATTAGATTTAGATGTTCTAATTATTGATGAAATTTCTATGGTAGATATTTTAATGATGGAGAAAATATTATTTGCAGTATCAAAAAAAACAAAATTAATTTTTATTGGTGATCATAATCAACTTTGTCCAATCGAGGCAGGATCTATTTTAAGATATATTTATCATCATGTGAATTATAATTATAATTCTAAAAATATGATAAATATTGAAGAAATAACAGGTTATAAACTATGTAAAAAAATCAAAACAAAAATAGATATATTAATTAGTAATAATATATGTATATTACAAAAAAATTATCGATTTAATAAAAATTCTGGTATTTATATATTATCAAATGCAGTAATTAATCAAAACATAAAACTAATTCAACATGCTTGTAATAATAAAATAAAAAATATATTTTTTCATAATATAAACTCTATACAAAAATATGATAATATGATTGAAAAACTTTCTGCAAAAAATGAATATTTTTGGGAAAAAATATATAACAAAAAAAATATTCTTGATATAATAAAAACTTTTCAAGATCATCAAATATTATGCGTATTAAATAATAGTTTGTTTGGAGCAAATATCTTAAACATGCAAATTGAAGAAAATATGCATCAAAAACACATGATAAAATACATTTATATCAATGGAGCATTATGGTATGTAGGTAAACCCATTATGATAACTAAAAATAGTAAATATTTAAATTTATCTAATGGAAATATTGGAATTACTAATATGAGTCAAAATGGTATTTTACAGGTATCTTTTTTAAAAAAAGATAATACTATTCATAATATTCCGGTAAAAATTTTAAAATATTATAAAACAGCTTGGGTTATTACTGTTCATAAAGCACAGGGTTCAGAATTTATAAATACTACTTTAATATTACCAGACAAGTATTCTTCTTATTTAAATCAAGATGTAATATATACTGGAATTACTAGATCTCAAAAAACTTTAAATATATTTTCCAAAAAAGACATATTTATTAAATCTATTCTTAATAAAAATAATTTAATTTAATTTATTAAAAATAAAATTGTTGTTTAAGATGAAATTTAATTATTATTAAATAATTTATTAACAAGACACTGGATTTTTAATAATATCAACTATAATAAAAAAATTTTTGATTGTATATATTTTATGAAGATTAACTGTTAATTGATTATTAATTACTTACTTAAGTATCTTATTTTGAATTAGTAATATATGTGATCTCATGATATTATATTATAAAATAATATATGTTATTATTATTTTATATTTAATATATTAAATAATTGGTAAATTATTAAAACATAAAATATAATTTATTCTGGTTGCGGGGGCTGGATTTGAACCAACGACCTTCGGGTTATGAGCCCGACGAGCTACCAGACTGCTCCACCCCGCGTCATTATAAATATAATATCACTTTATTAAAGTGATTACAATATTTTTTATAACAAATAATAATTAAAATTTTTTATTACTCAATACGTTAAAAAAAAGATGAGATACAAAAAAATTATAATCTTAATATCTTTAATGTTTTTTATTTTATTTAAAGAAGCATATGCTAAAAATATTTTTTATAATAAAGAAGATCAACATGATAATAAATTAATCAAACATTTAACAAAAATACAAAAAATAAATATTAAGCAAAAAATTATTAATTCTCGATTATTTTTAATACAAATTGAAAAAATTAAAAAATTTTCTCCAGCATTATATTTAAAAAATCAATTAATTTATACAAAAATTTCTCATTGGTTAAAATATAATGCTAATATTCATGAATTAAATAAATTTGGAGTTCATTTATTTCCAATGAAGGGAATAGATAATTATAGACATATTAAAATAACTGGATATTATACACCAATAGTACAAGCTAGAAAAATTAGAACAGGTAATTTTAAATATCCAATTTATTCTATGCCTGATATGCACAAAAAATATCATATTTTGCCAAAAAGAAAAGATATATATAATGGAGCATTAGATAATAAATATATTTTAGCTTATAGTAACTCTTTAATAAATAATTTTATTATGGAAATTCAAGGAAGTGCATTTATAGATTATGGAAATAATAAACAATTAATATTCTTTAGTTATGCAGGAAAAAATGGTTGGCCTTACAAAGCTATTGGAAAAATTTTAATTAATCAAGGGGAAATCAGTCAAAAAAACATGTCTATGCAAGCCATTAAGTTATGGTGTAAAAAACATTCTGAAAAAGAAATGAAAAATTTATTTGAAAAAAATGAATCATTTGTATTTTTTAAAGAGACTAATCAACAAGAAGCATATGGTGCTAGTGCTGTTCCGCTAGTTTCTAAAGCATCAATAGCCGTAGATAAATCTATTATTAAAAGCGGAAGTGTAATTTTATTAAAAATTCCTATACTTAACAAACATGGCGTATTTATTAATGAATATGAAATCCGTTTAGTGATTGCATTAGATGTAGGTGGAGCAATTAAAAACCAACATTTTGATATATATGAAGGAGTTGGTGCAAAAGCGGCTAAATCAGCAGGATTTTACAATCATTATGGATATGCCTGGATATTAAATAATTAATAATTAATTTTATATATTTCAAATAGAATAAGTTAATAATAAATATGAACACAATTCAATCAGGTATAATATCAAAAAATGCATCTATTGCTATAATCATTTCAAGATTTAATGATTTTATTAACAAACATTTATTATCAGGAGCATTAGATGTCTTAACAAGGTTAGGAAAAGTAAATTCAGAAAATATTTTGACAGTATATGTTCCTGGAGCATATGAAATATCAACTATAGCAAATTATATTGCACAATCTAATAAATATGATGCTATTATTACTTTAGGGACTATTATAAAAGGAGAGACAGATCATTTTAAATATATTAGTCATGACACTATTAGCAATCTTTCTAAAATAAGCATAAAATATTTTTTACCTATTACTTTAGGAATATTAACTACAGATGATGTTGAACAATCAATTGAACGATCTGGTTTAAAAATGGGGAATAAAGGATCAGAAGCAGCTTTAGCTGCTTTGGAAATGATTAACATAGTAAAAAATTTAAAAAAAATACTATAATATAAAATATGTATACATTGTGTTAATAATTAAACTAAATATTATACAATCAACTAATTTAAAAATAATTTTTAAATGATGAAATATAATAAAAAATATTTTTATAAAATTATAGGTATCAAGTATTATCCATGATAATATTATAATTGCAATTATTACACTTTTACAACTAATACTAAAATGTTTTTAAAAAATTTATATTTTAAATATGATAGATTTATCATTATTTATGATATAAAATAATAGTATTAAATCTGAATAAATTATTTTCTATGATTAAAAAATACTTGAAAATAAATAATTTTTTTAACTTAAAATTAATAATAATTTAAGAAATTATAATTATAATATTAATTAATCATAGTGTAATATTACTAATAAATAGCATATATAATTAGTTAAAAAAGTATGCATTATAATTTATATTAGATTCAATTTAGTTAATACTCAAAAAGTATATAAATTATTCAAAAAAAATACTATATTGATAAAAAATAATTTTACAATAAAAATTTGTATAAATATTCATAATATAATTAACAATTAGATTTTTTATTATTTGTACGAAAATTTTAATTAAAAATATAAATATAAAAAATTGTTTAATTATCCAGTTTTGGATTTTACATTTATATTTTCTTAAAAAATAATATAAATAATTTCAATTAGATATTAATGAATTAAATAGATTAATTATCATTTAAGACATATCTTATAAAAATATAGTTCATAAAATATTTTCATTATAATAAATTCATTATTCAAAAATCATTATTTCAATAGTTTTAATTAATCAATTTAAATTTCAAGATCATTATCATTATACAAGACATAATAAAAAAATTATAAGATATATTTTAATATTTAAAAAACTAAAAAAATTTATTAAATCAACATATAAAAAAGTTTTCCATTTTTTACATATGAATAAAAGATATTAGACTAATTTTAAAAAATGTACATTTACTTTATAAAAAAAATATTTTTTTATAATATCCGTTTCAATCATTTTCATTAAAACATGTTCTCAATACATCTAAAATAGGTTGATTGAAATGAATGATATATTTTATATGAAAAGAGCAATTGCACTTAGTAAATTAGGAGAATTTACTACTGCACCGAATCCTAATGTTGGATGTGTGATTGTAAAAAATAATCATATTATAGGAGAAGGATGGCATAAACAATCAGGAGATGATCATGCAGAAATTAATGCATTAAAAATAGCAGGAAAACAGGCTAAAGGCAGTACAATTTATATAACATTAGAACCATGTAACTATTTTGGACGCACTCCTCCCTGTTGTCATGCATTAGTAAAAGCAGGTATATATCGTGCAATTATATCAAATATTGACCCTAATCCACAAGTCTCTGGAAAAGGGGTTTTATACTTAAAACAATCTGGTGTTTTAGTAGAAATCGGTTTATTATCTCAAGAATCAAAAAAATATAATAAAGGTTTCTTTAAAAGAATGAATACTGGTTTACCATGAACACAACTTAAATTAGCTATATCAATAGATGGAAAAATTGCAACTAAAAATGGTGAAAGTAAATGGATTACGTCAAAATGCGCGCGTCAAGATGTTCAATTGTTTAGAGCAAAAAGCTCAGCTATTTTAAGTAGCAGTTCAACTATTATCGCTGATAATCCACGATTAAATATACGTTTCGAAGAATTTAATTCTAAAATATCATCTATAATTCCTAAAAAAATATTTCAATATCCAATTAGAGTTATTTTAGACAGTCAAAATCGTATACAACCATTTCATAAAATCATTCAAACAAAAGGTGACATTTGGCTAATAAGATTAAAACGCGATCAAAATATATGGCCTAAACATATAAAACAAATTATAGGAAAAAAATATGAAAATAAAATTAATATATATAATTTATTGAAATTTTTAGGACAATCTGATATTAATAATGTTTGGATTGAAGCAGGAAGTCAATTATCAGGATTTTTATTGAAAAATAGTTTAATAGATGAATTAATTTTATATGTAGCACCTAAAATATTAGGACATGAAGCTCAATCATTATGCATGATCTACAATATATTACATATATCTAATGCAATTCAATTTGAATTTCAAGATATCCGTCAAATAGGATCTGATATAAGATTAATATTATCTCCTAAGAAATAATTTTACATTAATATATATAATAATAAGAGCTTAATTTAATTTTAATATGAAACCAACTTATCGACGAAAAGCACGTGCATGCGCCTTACAAATGCTATATTCTTGGGAAATTTCTAAGAATAACATCAAAGAAAGCGCTATTCAATTTCTAAAAGAAATAAATAAAAAAAATATTGATATATCATATTTTTATGAATTAATCATTGGCGTTACATGTCATTATCAAAATATAGATAATTTAATTAAACCATATTTATTTAGGTCTTTAAAAGAATTAGGGCATATTGAAAAAGCTATTCTCAGAATTTCATTCTATGAATTATATAAAAGAAAAGATATACCATATAAGGTTTCCATCAATGAAGGTATTGAATTAGCCAAACTATTTGGTTCTGAGGATAGTCATAAATTTATAAACGGGGTATTAGATAAAGTTGCATTTAAAATAAGATATAATAAGGATAAGATATAATTAAATTACAGTTTTATCTCAACAGATAATTATATTAATTATTGCATTAACCAACAAAAAATTTGTCTATGAATACCTTCTTCATCTAGCTGATAATCATGTCTTATTTCCTCTTGAGTACCTTGAGGAATAAAAGAATCAGGTAAACCAATATTTAAAACAGGAAGACAAATTTTTTTCATCATCATAAATTCGTTAACAGCACTGCCAGCCCCACCAGAAATTACGCCTTCTTCAAGAGTGATAAAAAATTTATGTTGATATGATAAATTTATAATCATATTTTGATCTAAAGGTTTAACAAAACGCATATCAACTAATGTTGCATTTAAATTATTAGCAGCAAAAAAAGCATATTGTAATAAAGTGCCAAAATTTAAAATCGCTATTTTTTTTCCATATCTTTTTATTAAAGATTGACCTAATGGAATAATCTTCATTGGCATTAGCAATGTTCCAATTCCATTACCTTTTGGATATCTTACAACACAAGGACCTTTTTTATACATATAACCAGTATATAACATTTGACGACATTCATTTTCATTACTAGGCGTCATAATAACTATTCCTGGAATACATCTTAAATAAGCTAAATCAAAAACACCTTGATGAGTTGGTCCATCATTACCAACAATTCCTCCACGGTCTATAGCAAATAATACAGATAATTTTTGTAAAGCGATATCATGTATCATTTGATCATACGCTCTTTGTAAAAAAGTAGAATAAATAGCAACTACTGGTTTATATCCACTGATTGCCAACCCTGCAGCAAAAGTTACAGCATGCTGTTCTGCAATAGCAACATCAAAATACTGATCGGGGAAAAGACGGGAAAATTTTAACATTCCAGAACCTTCACACATTGCAGGAGTAATACCAATTAATTTTTCATCAAATTTAGCTATTTCACAAAGCCAAGAACCAAAAACATCTGAATAACTAAGAGTTTTTTTAGAAGATGATATAGTACTTGAAGATACTGTATGCCATTTAATAGGATCTAATTCTGCTGGAGGATAACCTTTTCCTTTTTTAGTAATTAAATGTAATATACAAGTATCTTGTTTATTTTTAATATCTTTTAGTATTTTAATAATCGAAAAAATATTATGACCATCATATGGTCCTAAATATTTAAAACCTAAATGAGAAAATATTGAACATAAATAATCATTAATATGATTAATATTTTTTGATGTAATAGAAAATTTTATTTGATCTGTGTAGTTATGTTTAATTTTTCTTAAGTTTGCTAAGTGCACATCAAGAGCTCCAACATTTTTAGAAATAGACATTTGATTATCATTCAATATTACTAAAAAATCAGATTGAATCATTCCAGCATGATTCATCGCTTCAAATGCCATTCCTGCAGTTATAGCTCCGTCACCAATAACGCAAACTGTTTTTCTATTTTTCCCTTCTTTTGTAGCTGCAATAGACATACCTAAACCTGCACTGATAGAGGTAGAAGAATGACCTACACTTAAAATATCATATTCACTTTCATCTCTACAAGGAAAAGCATGTAATCCATTTTTTTTTCTGATACTATTAATTTGATTCATTCGACCAGTTAATATTTTATGAGGATATGATTGATGCCCTATATCCCATAATAAATTGTCAAAAGGAGTATCATAGATATAATGCAGCGCAACGGTAATTTCAACAACACCTAAACCGGAAGCAAAATGTCCTGAGGATATAGCAGCAAGATCTAATAAATATTTACGTAGCTCAGAGCATAATGTTGGTAATTCTTCAATTTTTAACAGTCGTAATGTTTTAACTGAACTTGCAAAAGATAAAAGTGGATATTTTTTAAGATTCAAATTCATTAAGTACTCACTTATATCAAAGTTATTTAATACATTGAATAATAAAATTTATTAATTGTGCTAATATCTTTATATCAAAAGATTGTTTCTCTAAATTATCGAGAGCTGACAATGATTCTGTATATAATTCTTTTATTTTAATTTGTGAATTTTTTAGACCTACTATAGCAGGATAGGTGTTCTTTTTAACCATTAAATCATTTTTTATATCTAATATATCATCTTGAATTTGAAATGCTAAACCAAGAGAAATAGATAAAATATCTAAAGTTGATAAAATTGATTTAGAAATATAATTTGAAGAAAAATACGTTAAACGAATAGAAGAGCGTATTAAATATGCAGTTTTATATAAATTTATCATTGTTAACTGTGATACATTAATTATTTTTTTTTTTGATTCTAAATCTAACATTTGACCTATACACATACCTGATGAACCAATAGATTTAGATAATTCAGAAATCATTTTTATTCGTTGAGTATCGCATACATGTGGCATATGACTATTTGATAAAATGTTAAATGCAAGACTTTGTAATGCATCTCCAGCTAATAAAGCAATATCTTCACCATATTTTATATGACAAGAATGTTGACCTCTTCTCAAATTATCATTATCCATACAAGGTAAATCATCATGTATTAAAGAGTATGAATGAATACACTCAATAACTACAGATATTACATCTAATGTTGTTATATGTACTTTAAGCATATCACCAGTTGCATATACTAACGATGAACGTAATCTTTTACTTCCTGAAAATAAACTATATTGCATTGCTTTTAAAAGATGTGATTTTTTAAAAGATAAATTATTTAATATATAATATAATTTTTTATTAACTCTATATTGATATGTTTTATATAAATTTAAAAAATTCATTTATCAACTAACCTAAAGAATATATATTTTAAAAATTATAATATATTTGTATAAAATATTTATAATTATACTATAAAAAAATCATTTTTTACAAAAAAAACTAAAAAAATACCATATGAGCACTATAAATATCTGTAATAAACATATTTGCGATAGTGTGAAAACACTATAAATCCATCCGCTAAAAATGCCTCCGAAAGCAATACCTAAAAATTGACTAGTAGAATAAATACTCATGGCGCTACCTTTATAATTTTTTGATATATTATTACTTATATTTGACGATAAAAATACTTCAAGAAAATTAAAAGATATAAAAAATATTTGTATGAAAATTATCATCCCAAATAAATAACTATGCAATAATAAAATAATACATTCTGATATTAAAATTAAAAAAATAGAAATTTCAATAATATTTTTTAATATAAATTGATTTTTACAATATATGGTAAAAAAGAATAGTATTAAAAAAGAAATTAATATAGTATACAAATAAATCTTCCAATGATAACTAAGTATACATCCTAATATTTCTAACTGATTAGGAATAATCATAAAATTAATCATTAATATACAATGTAAAAAAAATATACCCATATAAGATCTAAAGAAAATTTTATTTAGAAATAATTTTAACAGTTGTTTATATGAAAAATGTGTTCTTTTTTTAAATTGATTTCTTTGTAAAACAGGAAGAAGAACAATAACTATTATCATACAAATAATAGATAAACACGATGCTATCCAAAAAATTGCAAAAAATCCAAATTTTTGAATAATTAAAGGTCCAGAAATTATAGAAATTAAAAAAGACACAGCAAAACTAACACCAATCGCAGCAATAGATTTAACCCGATGCGCTTCGCGAATATAATCAGATAAATATGCCATACATACACCAGAGATAGCACCTGAACCTTGTAAAAATCTACCAATAATTAAACCCCAAATTGAATGAATACTAGCAGATATAATATTACCAATTAAAAAAACAAATAAACCCATTAAAATTATTTTTTTTCGATTAAATCGATCAAATAATATTCCAAATGGAATTTGAAATAATACTTGAGCAATACCATATATTCCTATTGATAGGCCAATTAAAAATTTATTTCCACCATCTAAAAACATACCATATTTACTTAAAACTGGTACAACCATAAACATTCCTAACATGCGTAGAAAAAAAATTATACAAAAACTTAATGTAACTTGTAATTCTAAAAAATTCATTTTATAATCCCTGTTAATTTAATATTTTAATATAAAACTAATTTTACATAAATATATACATAAAAACATGAATCATAATCACAATAAAATATATGAAAACATTGAAAAGGATGCAGAAGGATATTTGAAAAAAATTGAAGATTGGAATATAAAAATAGCAGAAATAATTGCAATACAAGAAGATATAAAATTAAATGCAGATCATTGGAAAATAATCTTTTTTATAAGAAAATTTTATTTGAAATTTAAATTAACCCCTTCAATGAGAATGTTAATTAAAAGTATTAACCAAACAATGAATTACTCTAAAATAAATAGTATTTATTTATTTCGATTATTTCCTAAAGGTCCAGCTAAACAAGCTAGTAAAATAGCCGGAATACCTAAACCAAATCAATGTTTATGAAAATATTTCTTTTAATGCAAATGAAAATATTTTTACAAAAAATAAATTAAAAATATTTATCAATTGCTATTAAAAAATTAAATATACAAATAACAATAATTGAATAAAAAAATAATTGATATGCATTAATTTGATAATATTTTTTTCTGACATTACAATAAGATAAAAACAACCAAGTTAAATGAATAATAGAAGATAAAAATAAAAAAATATAACTAAGATATCCTAAAAAAGTTAATAATGAACTGCATACTGTAAAACAAAAAATATAAAAAAAGATATGTTTTTGTGTTATTAAAATACCTTTTACAACAGAAAAAAGAGGAATATTAGCATTTTGATAATCTGTTTTTCTAAAAATTGAAATAGCATAAAAATGAGACATTTGCCAAAATATTAAAATAATAAATAATAATATTGCACATAAATCAATTTGATTAGTTACTGCAACATAACCAATTGTAGAAGGAGTAGAGCCTGAAAAACTTCCAATAAATGTTGAATAAATTGATCTTCTTTTATATATGCATGTATACAATACGACATATACTAAAAATCCAAATATTGACACAATCATAGATAAGTAATTTACTAAATAAATTAATATTAAACAACCTAACACACTTAAAAAAATTGCAAATATTAAAGCATATTTAAAAGAAATAATATTTCTTGACAGTACTCTATTCTTTGTACGAATCATTTTTTGATCTATATCACGATCAATTAAATTATTCAACACGCAAGCGGACGCTATAATAAAAGATCCACCTAAAATTGTATATGTCAACAGCCAAACATCAACAGAATGACGTGATGCAAATAAAAAACTACCTATAATTAAAATAATATTTCCAATTACAATTTTAGGTTTAACTATTTCTAAATAAATTTTAAACATATTGATTAAATTTATATTATATGTTGATAACTATGATGATTTAAATGATGCATAATCCATATCGATCCAAATACAACAATGAAAATAATTATCATGATAAACAATAAAGTAACTAAGTACCATTTTTTTTCTGGAGAAAAATTTAAATGTAAAAAATACACAAAATGTACAAATATTTGAATAATAGCACATAGTAAACAAATAATATAATTTATTTGATTAGAAAAAAATTTATTTATAACTAATAAAAACGGAAAGATAGTTAAAATAAAAGATAATATAAAACCGAAAAAATATGATTTTATATTTTTATTGACATTTAATTTGATATCACGACACATTATATACATCCACTTAAGTAAATAAAAGTAAAAATACAAATCCATATAATATCTAAAAAATGCCAAAAAATACTCAAACATAATACTCTTGTATAAATATTATTAGTTAAACCTAATTTTTTAATTTGATATAATATAGATATTATTAAAACTAAACCAAAGAAAATATGAATTCCATGCATACCTACAAGAGTAAAAAAGATAGAAAATAGTGCATGCTGATTAGGTCCAAAATTATTTATTATTAGTTCATAAAATTCATGTATCTCTAAAAATAAAAAAGATAAACCTAAACAAAAAGTAATCATTAAATACAAACAAAGTGTTTTAATTTTTTTTTGCTGTATCGAAATTACAATTAAACCAGATGATAAAGAACTTATTAATAATAAACAGGTTTCTAGTAAAACAGACGATAAATTAAATAATTTATTGCTAATAACATTAATCTCTATATTTGAAGAAATGATTGAATAAATAGCAAATAAAACTGCAAATAAAATACAATCACTCATTAAATATATCCATAAACCAAATAATTTATTATTTTCTGATTTTTCATTTAAAATGTTATGCGAGGACGTATTTAAAATAATTTTATTATTATATTTAATCATTATAAACCTGCTTTTTGAGTATTTTTAAAACGTCTATTCTCAATTTTTTTTATATCTTCTATTGATATAGTATAATCTATATCTTCATTAAGACTATTTTTAATTAAACTGACAATGATAGCGATAAAAGATAACAAACATAACCAAGTAATATGCCAAACAGCGGAAAAACCAAATAATAAAGAAAATATACTAATTATAAAACCTAATCCAGTATTTTTTGGCATATGAATTTTATGGTAATTTATATTTGATATAATTTTATTATTTTTTTTATTTTTTTTAGATTCCCAAAAATCATCTCTATATTTTATTTGGGGTATAATTGCAAAATTATATAACGGAGCTGGTGAAGCAGTAGACCACTCTAATGTTCTTCCATCCCAAGGATCTCCAGTAAGATCTAAGTTTTGTTGACGATCTCTTATTGAAACAAAAAATTGAATGACTTGGCATATAATACCAATGCCTATAAATATTGCACCAATAGCAGCAATACATAATAAATTATGAAATTCAGGATTAATATTTTGACTTAAACGACGAGTCATTCCCATTAAACCTAGAAAGTAAAGAGGTATAAATGCAAATATAAAACCTATAATCCAAAACCAAAATGCACGTTTTCCCCACTTTTCATTTAAAATAAATCCAAATAATTTAGGAAACCAATAATTAATTCCAGCAAAACAACCAAAAACTACTCCACCAATAATTACATTGTGAAAATGTGCAACTAAAAATAAACTATTATGTAACACAAAATCTGCTGGAGGAACTGATAATAGTACGCCAGTCATGCCACCAATAGAAAAAGTTATTAAAAAACCTAATGTCCATAACATAGAAGAATGTATATATATACGTCCTTGATACATGGTAAAAAGCCAATTAAAAATTTTTACACCAGTAGGAATAGCTATAATCATTGTAGTAATACCAAAAAAAGAATTTATATCAGCTCCTGCCCCCATGGTAAAAAAATGATGAAGCCATACTATAAATGATAAAATAGTAATCGATAATGTCGCCCATACTAAAGATACATAACCAAATAAACTTTTTTTTGAGAAAGTTGATACTACTTCCGAAAATATACCGAATACTGGTAATACCAAAATATATACTTCTGGATGCCCCCAAATCCATATTAAATTAACATACATCATTGCATTACCTCCTAAATCGTTAGTAAAAAAATGAAAATTAAAATAACGATCTAAAGTTAATAATATTAATGTAACTGTTAATACAGGAAATGAAATAACTATTAAAATATTAGTACATAATGCAGTCCAAGTAAAAACCGGCATTTTAAAAAATGACATACCTGGCGCTCTCATATTCAAAATGGTTACTAAAAAATTGATTCCTGTTAAAGTGGTACCAATACCAGAAATTTGTAAACTCCAAATCCAATAATCTACTCCAACACCTGAACTATACTGAATATTAGATAATGGAGGATAAGCTAACCAACCTGTTTGAGCAAACTCACCAATCCCTAAAGATAAAGTTAATAATATAGCACTACTTGCATTTAACCAAAAACTTAAATTATTTAAAAATGGAAATGCTACATCACGAGCTCCAATTTGTAATGGTATTACTAAATTCATTAAACCAATTACTAAAGGCATAGCAACAAAAAAAATCATTATTACACCATGAGCAGTGAATATTTGATCATAGTGATGAGGAGGCAAAAATCCTTTATAACCTGCAGATGAAATAACTTGTTGAGTGCGCATTAAAATAGCATCAACAAAGCCGCGAAATAACATAACAAATGCTAATATTCCATACATAATAGATATTTTTTTATGATCTACTGTAGTGAACCATTCAGACCACAAATATTTCCATTTTTTATAATAAGTAATAGTAGATGCAAGACATAATGAAACTAATATAATACCCAAGTATGTTATCATAATAATTGGTTCATTATATGGTATAGAATGTAATGTTAATTTTCCAAACATCATATTATTCCTTTAAACTAAACACTTCTATGAATTATTTATACTGAGGATTTTAGATTTATATGTTACAATTTTTTATACAGTATTGTTTAACAATTTGATGAAATAATTGTTTTTGAACATTGGAAAAATATTCCACAGAATAATTGTCATTTGGTATAGATACAATATTAAAATCTTTTATTGAATTTAATGTTTTAGGTGATTTTTTGATATTTTTTATCCATTCTAAAAAAGAAGAATATTTTACAACAGAGATAGCTGTAAACTTCATATTAGAAAAACCTTTTCCACTATAATTCGATGATATTCCATGATGTATTCCTGGATAATTCGCAATTAAATTTAACTTAGTTATCATTCCTGGCATGGCATATATTTGACTACCTAGATCTGGGATAAAAAAAGAATTCATTACAGATTTTGAAGTAATATGAAAAATAATAGGCCGATCAATAGGAAACATAATTTCATTAATAGTAGCAATATGATAATCTGGATAAATAAACAACCACTTCCAATCTAAAGCCACTACATCTATTTTAATAGGATTATATATTGAAACAATAGATTTTTTTGGTTCTAATTCATGAGTATTATGCCAAGCTAAAAAAGCTAAAAAAGAAATGATAATAATTGGTATTGTCCATACTATTATTTCTATTTTTCTTGAATCTGACCAATTAGGTCGATATATCTGATTAGTATTAGTTGATCGATATTTAATAGCAAAATATATTGTCATAAAAATCACAGGAATAACAACAAACAACATCATAATAAAAGATATTAATATTAACTTATATTCTTTTATTGCAATTGATCCATGTGGAGATAATATTGTACCACTGCAACCATTAAGACAAAATAATGCTACTATCAATGATAATCCTCTAAATAATTTAATATAAATATGATTTAAACATGTCATTCAACAGCCTCTAAATAATTGCGTTTATTTATTAAGAAATTTTATATAACATTTATTGTAAATTATAATAATAAAATTCATTATTAATGATAATACTTTTTGAAATAATTGAATTATTTATTAAAAATTGATAAAATTTGATAAATATTTTAAGAAAATATTTTAAAAAATTTTTAAATATTAATTACATATATATTTTAATTAATATTTATTTTTATTTATTAGTCAGGAATAATATTAATTAATGATCGTAAAAAAAATAAAACAATGTTTAAAATCTACAATAAATACTAATTTTATCAAAATTTATAATAATAGCCGTTTCCATCATCATTCCGTACAAGATCTCACTCATATCAAAATAATTATTATTAGTAATGATTTTATAAATCAAAATATAATTGATAGACATCGTCTAATTTTTTCTAAACTATTTAAAATTAAAAAAATATATTCATTAACATTACATGCTTATACTGTAAGTGAATGGAAAGATAAAAGATGTCTAATAAATAATGATCCTAAATGTTATAAAAAATAATATGCATAAATTTAAATAAAAAAATTTTATATTTTTTGAGTGATTTATTTTTGAAAATCAAAAAATATATTGTTATAAAAAATATAATAAAAAATAATTATTAAAGGTAATAACATGAAATTTTCTATGAAAAAAAGTCTAGACGAAGGTCATCGTGTTATAATTAATATTCCAAAAAAAATAATTAATAATTCTATTAAAGAAGAATTTATAAAAATTAGTAAAACAAAAAATATTAATGGATTTAGAAAAGGTAAAATTCCAATTAAATTTATACAAAAAAAATGGGGTGATTCTATTTATTATGATATATTTAAAAAACTAATGCAAAAATTTTTTTATGAATTTTTAAATAAAGAAAAAATAAAAATTATTGGTACCCCTCAATATTATATTCATGAAAATAAAAGCACAGAAAAAGAACATGTTGAATACTCTGTGACTTATGAGGTGTATCCAATATTTCAAATAGATAATATTAAAAATATTACAGTAAAGAAAATCAATGTAAATGTTACTAATGAAGATATAAAAAATAATATTAATCAATATAAATTTAAAAATTTTTTTTGGAAAATAGTTAATAAACCTATTAAATCTAATAATCGCGTAACAATTAATTACGAAGTTTATGATAAAACAAATGTAATTACTAAATTTAATCAAAAAAATTTTGTATTTATTGTATCTGATAATACATTAATACCTCAATTAAAATATAAAATAATCAATCATGTTATAAATGATATTATTTTTTTTCAAATTAAGTTTCATCCATTACATCCTGAACAAGAACTACAAAACAAAAATATCACATTAAAAATTAAAATTATTAAAATTGAAGTAAAAGAAGAAAAAAATACAAATTCACATAGTATTATGAAACAAGTTGATAAAAACAAAATAAATTCAATAAATTATATTGACGTAAAAAACAATATTAATTCACAAATACATCAAATCACTGAACAATATCTTGAAGATCAAATAATTAATCAAATCGTTTCTAGAAATATTATATCAATCCCTCCTATTCTATTTGAACAAAATAAAAAAATTTTATATGAACAATACACACAGCAATATCAAAAACAAAATAGTAATATATTAGAAAAAAAATATCATTATAATATTGATATGCAAGTTACAAAAAAACTATGCATGCAAATTATATTAGAAACAATTATAACCAATGAAAAAATATTTTTAGATGAAAAAAATATACAATCTTTAATTAATAGGATTTCTTTAAATTATAACAACCCAAAAGAAATTATTAATTTGTATCATAAAAATGAAATTTTTAAAAATACTATAAAAAATATAGAATTAAAAAATCAAGCTATAAATTTTTTAAAAAATCGTATCAACATAGTTGAAAAACATTGGACTTTTAATGATTTTAAAAATTATAAATGGGATTTAAATGAAGAGTTAATTATATAAATTTAATACTAATATTTAGTATATTAAATATGCTAAAATTTTATATTCTCATAAAAATCATTCAATAAAAAAATAATATTAATTTTTTATAGGAGCAAAAATGTTATATAGTGAAAATAAAAAATATGTACATGCAACATTAATACCAATGGTTATAGAAGAGCATGCTAGAGGAGAGCGTTCATATGATATTTATTCAAGATTGTTAAAAGAAAGAATAATTTTTATAACCGGGCCTATTGAAGATAATATGGCTAATAATATTGTAGCTCAAATATTATTTTTAGAATCTGAAAATCCAGAAAAAGATATATTTTTATATATTAATTCTCCTGGAGGAATTATCACTTCAGGACTATCAATTTATGACACTATACAATTTGTAAAATCAGATATTAATACTATTTGTATAGGTCAAGCATGTTCAATGGCTGCTTTATTATTAACCTCAGGCAAAAAAGGTAAAAGATTTTGTTTACCTAATTCAAAGGTAATGATTCATCAACCATTAGGTGGATATCAAGGACAAGCATCAGATATAGCCATTCATGCGCGAGAGATTATGGAAATGAAAAAAAAAATTAATACATTAATATCTTTTCATACAGGACAATCTATAAAAAAAATTAATAAAGATACAGAACGAGATTGTTTTTTATCATCATATGAAGCTATTCAATATGGATTAATTGACTTAGTTTTAACACAACGTTGAAACAAATAATTTATTATACTGTAATTAAAAAAAATTAAATTTAAATATAGAATCTATTTACTCAAATAATATAACTAGATACAAAACGAGGTTAATCATGACAAATAAGAGTAAAGAAAATTCTAACACACTCATTTATTGTTCTTTTTGTGGAAAAAATCAAAAAGAAGTAAAAAAATTAATCGCTGGTCCTAAAGTTTACATATGTGATGAATGTATTAGAATATGTAATAATATTATTCAAAAAGAATACTTAAAACAAAAAATTAACAACACGAATTATCAAAGTAATTATTTACCTAAACCACATGAGATTAAAAAATACTTAGATAAGTATGTAATTGGACAAGATTATACAAAAAAAGTTTTGTCTGTTGCTGTTTATAATCACTATAAAAGATTACGCAATTTTGATGAAAATATCGATTCAGTTGAATTAGGAAAAAGTAATATTTTATTAATAGGACCAACAGGTAGTGGAAAAACATTATTAGCACAAACATTAGCTAAATTTTTAGATGTACCATTTGCTATTGCAGATGCTACAACTTTAACAGAAGCTGGATACGTAGGAGAAGATGTTGAAAATGTTATTCAAAAATTATTACAACACTGTCAATATGATGTAAAAAAAGCAGAATTAGGAATTATTTATATAGACGAAATCGACAAAATAGCAAAAAAATCTAATAATCCATCTATCACTAGAGATGTATCTGGAGAAGGAGTACAACAAGCTTTATTAAAATTAATTGAAGGAACATTAGCTTCTATTCCTCCTCAAGGTGGGCGCAAACATCCACAACAAGAATTTTTGCAAATAAATACTTCAAATATATTATTTATATGTGCTGGTACATTTTTAAATTTATCTAAAATTATTTCTAAAAGACATAATACTAAAACTGAAATAGGTTTTAATGCTAATATTAACAAACCACAAAAAAATATATCAGAAGATACATTATTGAAAAAAGTAGAACCCGAAGATTTAATAAAATTTGGATTAATTCCTGAATTTATTGGTCGTTTACCTATTATAACAATATTAGATCAATTAACTGAAGATACATTAACTGAAATATTATGTAAACCTAAAAATGCTTTAATTAAACAATATCAAATGTTATTTAAACTTGAAAATGTTCAATTAGAATTTAATAAAAAATGCATTAAATCAATTGCACAAAAAGCAATAAATAAAAAAACAGGAGCAAGAGGGTTACGTTCTATTATTGAAAATATCTTATTAAATATTATGTACGAATTACCATCCATGAGTCATGTGAAAAAAATTTTAATTAATGAATCTGTTATTAATTCTAATTCATCACCTAAAATAATATATGAAAAAAACAAATCAACAAAAGCATCGAGCGAATAAAAAACATTCGATGATCTTAAAATAAAAATAAAAGACATGACTTTTATTTTATCACACGCTTAACATAAAACGTCAAAAGATAATTCCGATATACTCGACTGAGTATAAGGTTTTGATACTGTATATTTTATTATTATATATCACAGTTTTTTAAAATACATATCGGGGACATTCAACTAAGAGAGAGCTCTATGAATTCTGAGCGTTCTGAATATATTACAATTCCTGTTTTGCCATTAAGAGATGTAGTAATATATCCTCATATGGTAATTCCATTATTCGTAGGTCGTAAAACCTCAATTCAATGTATTGAGAATTCTATGAGTAATGATAAAAAAATTATGTTAATTGCACAAAAAGAAGCATCGAAAGAAACACCTACGCAAAATGATTTATTTAATGTTGGTACTATCAGTGCAATTCTACAAATGTTAAAATTACCAGATGGTACAGTAAAGGTATTAATAGAAGGATTACAACGAGCATCTATAAAAAATTTAAAAAATACTGGCCAGTATTTTATTGCAGAAATTGAGTTAATTCATACTCCTAAAATCTTACAAAAAGAACAAGAAGTATTAATTAGAACCACAATTAATCAATTTGAATCATATATTAAATTAAATAAAAAAATTCCATTAGAAATATTAAATACTCTAAATAATATTAAAAATTCAGAAAAACTAGCAGATACTATTGCTGCTCATATGCCATTAAAGTTACATGATAAACAATCAGTATTAGAAATATGTAATATAAATGAAAGATTAGAATTCTTAATGGCTATTATGGAATCTGAAATAGATTTACTTTTGGTAGAAAAAAAAATCAGAAATCGTGTTAAAAAACAAATGGAAAAAAGCCAAAGAGAATATTATCTTAATGAACAAATAAAAGCTATTCAAAAAGAACTAGGAGATATGGATGAGATACCAGATGAAAACCAAATACTTAAACAGAAAATTCAAGATGCAAAAATGCCTAAAGAAGCTAAAGAAAAAACTGAATCAGAACTGCAAAAATTAAAAATGATGTCACCAATGTCTGCAGAAGCAACAGTAGTTCGTAGTTATATTGATTGGATGATACAAATTCCCTGGAATGCTAGAACTAAAATTAAAAAAGATATTCAAAAAGCCAAAAAAATTTTAGATATTGATCATTTTGGTTTAGAACAAATTAAGGAAAGAATTTTAGAATACTTAGCAGTGCAAAGTCGAAAAAATAAAGTTAAAGGTCCAATACTATGCTTAATTGGTCCTCCTGGTGTAGGAAAAACATCACTAGGACAATCGATAGCAAGAGCTACAGGAAGAAAATATGTACGAATGGCTTTAGGTGGAATAAGAGATGAAGCTGAAATTAGAGGTCATCGTCGTACATATATAGGTTCAATGCCTGGAAAATTAATTCAAAAAATGGTTAAAGCAAAAGTTAAAAATCCTTTATTTTTATTAGATGAAATTGATAAAATGTCTTGTGATATAAGAGTCGACCCAGCTTCTGCTTTATTAGAAGTTTTAGATCCAGAACAAAATACCACTTTTAATGATCATTATTTAGAAGTTGATTATGATCTTTCTGATGTTATGTTTGTAGCGACATCTAATTCTATGAATATACCCGCCCCTCTGCTTGATAGAATGGAAATTATACGACTATCTGGTTATACTGAAAATGAAAAATTAAACATAGCTAAAAAATATCTATATCCAAAACAAGTAGAAAGGAATGCATTGAAGCAAGATGAATTAAAAATCACTGATTGTGCAATTATAAATATCATTCAACATTACACTCGTGAAGCTGGTGTGCGTAATTTAGAACGTGAAATTTCTAAAATATGTCGTAAAGTAGTAAAAAATTTACTTTTAGATAAATCGATTATTAATATTGAAGTAAATAAAAAAAATTTAAAAAAATTTTTAGGAATTAAACGTTTTGATTATGGCAAAAGTAATTGTAAAGACCAAATTGGTCAAGTAATCGGTTTAGCTTGGACAGAAGTAGGTGGAGAGTTATTAACTATTGAAACTGAATGTATACCAGGGAAGGGAAAATTAACTTATACAGGTTCTTTAGGAAAAGTGATGCAAGAATCAATTCAAGCTGCACTTACTGTAGTTCGTTCTCAGTCTTATAATTTAGGAATTCAAAAAAATTTTTATGAACAATATGATATTCATGTACACGTACCTGAAGGAGCTACACCAAAAGATGGACCTAGTGCTGGTATAGCAATGTGCACAGCTATAGTTTCGTCTTTAACAAAAAATCCTGTTAAATCTAATATCGCTATGACAGGAGAAATAACCTTAAGAGGAAAAGTATTACCTATTGGAGGATTAAAAGAAAAACTATTAGCAGCACAGCGTGGAGGAATTAAGATCGTATTAATACCATATGAAAACAAGAGAGATTTAGAAGAGATACCTAAAAATATTATTAAAGGATTAAAAATATATCCAATAAACAATATTCAAGATGTCTTAAAGTTAGCTTTTGAAAATACGCCATATATTTTAACAGAGAAAAAATAATATTATATCGTAAGATAAAATCTTGGCTGACAATATTTGTCAGCCTATGTAGCATAAAAAATAAAAATAATTTTTCTTTAAAAAATATTTAAAATGTATAAGGATATATCACAATATGATAAAATATTTGCAATCACGATCTACTCGCATTATCGGAAAATGTATTTTAGGTATTATTATTTTATCTTTAATATTCAGTACTATGCATAATTATACACAACAAGAATCTGAAAAATATGTAGCTATAGTTAATGGTGAAAAAATTGATCTTAATACTGTGCAAACCATGTATTTTCTTGAACAAGAAAAACAAAAAAAAATATTAGGAAAAAATTTTTTTAAAATTTACAATAATAAAATGTTTATTAAAAAAACATATGATTATATTATTTCTCAATTAATTAATAATATTTTGCTAGAGCAATATGCAAAAAAAATGAAATTATCAGTAAACGATGCTCAAATTGAAAAAATAATATTCAATGCTGATTTATTTCAAACTGATCATCAATTTAATAAAGAAAAATATTTAAATTATCTTGCTACTATACATTTAACTGAGCATGAATATACTGATTTAATCAAAAAAAAAATTAATACAGAAAATTTAATAAACACAATATCTAATAGTAATTTAATTTTAAATTATGAAACAAATAATATTATAAAATTATTATCTCAAAAAAGAATCATTAAAAAATCAATTATAAAAATTGATTCAATAATTAACAAACAAAATATTCATAATATAGAAGCACAAAAATATTTTGATCAGAACAAAAATGAATTTTATATTCCTGAAAAATTTAAAATTAGTTTTGCTCAATTAGATCTTCAAAAATTTAAAACGAGTTGTAATGAAAAAGAAATTTATGATGAGTATCAAAAGAATATTCAAAATTATTTAACAAAAGAACAAAGAAGATATAGTATTATTCAAACTAAAACTAAAAAACAAGCATTATTAATATTATCTAAACTATCAAATTCTCCAAAAGATTTTGCAAAAATAGCTCAAAAATACTCTGTAGATCCGATTTCTTCGAAAAATGGAGGTGATATTGGTTGGATTTCAGATGATATAACTCCTAATGAAATTAAAGATGCTAATTTAAAAAACAAAAATCAAATATCTAATATTTTAAAATTTCACAATAATTTTTTAATTATTAAATTAAATGATATTGCGTTCTCAAAACCAAAAAAAATAGATGAAGTATATGATATTATTCAAAAAAAAATTCAATATAAAAAATCATTAAATTTATATCATAATTTTATTAATAAAATGTCTAAAATTATTAAAGATCATCCTAGCAATATTGAGTCAATACTGAAAAAAAATAATATATCAATTAAAACAACGAATTGGTTTAATAAAGATTCAATTCCAGCAAATTTAAATTCTTTTACTCTAAAAAAAATAATTTTTCAGAAAAAATTACTTCAAATAAATCAAACACCAAAATCATACTTTCATTTTATTATTTTACCAAACCATCAATCTTTTTTAATTAAATTAATAGATTTTAAAAAAAAAGAAATGGAATCATTTCAAAATGTTCGAAAAAATATTATATATAAACTAAAATTGATGAAATCTATCAAAATCAATCAATACAAAGCAGAAAAAATTATTTCTGAATTAAAAGAAGGTAAAAATCATTTATTTAAAAAATTACATCTTTATTTTACTAATCCTGAAACTATATCTCGTTATGATCAAAACCCTATTGCATCAATTGTTTTTTCTTTACCTCAGCCAAAAAAAGGGAAAAAAATATATACTTTATATCAAGATCAAAAAAATAATTTTGTAATTATATCGTTAGAAAAAGTTTATAATACAACTTTTTCTTCAAAAGAAAATAATATGATTATTCAATATATAAAACAAAATAATAATAAAATAATTTTGAATGCTATTCAAAAAAATCTACGTGAGCAATCAATTATTACATATAATAAAATAGAAATTGATAAATTACTCACACGTCATTAAATAACAATTAATATTTTATGTATACAAATAATGTCTTTAAAATAATCAATACTCTATATTGTCTTTTTATTAAAATATTAATAAATAAATTTTATTAAATATATTAAATATTTATTATGATAATTATAAATATTTTTATAATTTTTATATAATGATTTATATATTTTATTCAATTGATTCATTAAAAATTAATATTGTTTTATACATATTTATTAATAAATATTTTGTAAATATGATAAATATTAATAACTTATATATTCTATAATATTATCATTATTGAATGTAAATTAACTCATTTATCAGATATAAAAATAATATTAAAATCAAAATATTATGTTATATAACATAAATTCATATAAATTGAATATAAATATTTAAACATATATTATTGATTTTAATATATTAATATTATTTTTTTAAAGTTTTTATTATTTTATTTCTAAAAAATTATAAAATGTTTTTTAAAAATGTTAATTTAATTTTAAAAAATTAATTTATAATATTTAACTTAGGATTTTTTTGTGAAATTGTTCAATCAATTAAGATGGTTTTTTAGACGTGAATGGAAAAGATATTTAGGAGCAATTATATTATTAATAATAATTGCTATATTACAGTTATTACCACCTAAAATAGTTGGTTTCTTAATCGATTTAATTATTAAACATAATATTCATAATATGCAAATATTTTCATGGATTGCTGTTATTCTTTTTGTCTCTATTGTTGTATATGTATTACGTTATTTATGGAGAATACTACTATTCGGAGCTTCTTATAAACTCGCTATAGAATTGCGCTTAAAATTTTATTCATATCTTAGCGAACAAAGTCAAATATTTTTTTTAAAACACAGAACCGGAGACTTAATAGCTAGAGCAACTAATGATGTTGATCGTGTTGTTTTTGCCGCAGGTGAAGGTGTTTTAACGCTTGTAGACTCATTAGTTATGGGATTGTCTGTTTTAATAGTCATGAGTACTCAAATTAGTTTTTTGTTAACAATAATTGCTCTTTTACCCATGCCTATAATGGCATTTTTTATTAAAAAATATGGTGAAAAATTACATGAAACATTTCGTAATGCTCAAAAAGCTTTTTCTACATTAAACAGTCAAACGCAAGAAATATTAACTAGTATTCGTATGATTAGATCATTTGGATTAGAAAAAAATCAATTAAATAAATTCAACATAATTGTTACTCAAGCTGGAAAAAAAAATATGGCAGTAGCTAAAATTGATGCTTGTTTTGATCCAGTAATTTATTTATCAGTAGCTTTTTCTAATTTATTAGCTATTATTAGTGGAGGATCATTAGTTTGGCATAATAAAATTACTATAGGTGAACTGACTAGCTTTATTATGTATTTAGGATTAATGATTTGGCCAATGTTAGCCTTAGCATGGATGTTTAATATAGTTGAAAGAGGTAGTGCTGCATGGGAAAGAATTCATTCGATTATTAATAAAGAATTATATATTAAAGATGGAAATAAAACTATCCCATTACATCCTGGTATATTAAAGATTAATATTCATCAATTTTATTATCCAAAAAATAAAATATCATCTTTAAAAGACATAAAAATTGTTTTAAAACCAGGAAAGATATTAGGTATTTGCGGTCCAACAGGATCCGGAAAAAGCACAATATTAAAACTTATTCAAAGACAATTTAATTTTATACATAAAGAAGATATTACATATCATTCTTCATCATTATTAGATTATAAAATTGATGATTGGAGAAAACGAATAGCAGTTGTCAATCAGACTTCTTTTTTATTTTCAGAAAGTATATCTCATAATATTTCTTTGGGTAAACCAAATGCTTCATATAAAGAAATTGAAGAAGTAGCAAAACTATCAGATATACATAAAGATATTATTGATTTACCAAATCAATATGATACTCAAGTAGGCGAAAGAGGTGTTATGTTATCTGGCGGACAAAAACAACGTATTTGTATAGCACGAGCATTATTATTAAATTCAGAAATATTAATACTTGACGATGCATTATCTGCTGTTGACGCAAATACTGCAAACAACATTTTAAATAATATTATGCACTGGAAAAAAAAAGAACATTCATTAATTCTTGTTACGCATCGTTTATCGACATTAATTAATGCTGATGAAATTATAGTTATTAAAAATGGTGTAATTATACAAAGAGGTCAGCACCAGAAATTATTACAAGAAGAAAATTGGTATAGAGATATGTATAATTATCAAAAATTAGAAAAACATTCAGGATAATTAAAAAATAGGTGAAAAATATTTATAATATATCACGTTTTATTGAATTTTGGCCCATTTTAAAACGTTTAACATCATATGTGAATCCTTATAAAAAACAATTATTTTTAGCATGTATTTTGCTTTTGAGTGGATCAATATCAGAAGTTTTAGGGCCAATATTAATCAGTTATTTTATTGATAATATGTTAGCAAAACATCAATTGCATTTGATAATAATATTTTTTTTAATTGTATTATTTATAATACTACAAATATTATCAGTTTTTTTAAACTATTTTCAAAGTATTTTATTCAATAAAATTGCAGTAAAAATTGTAAATAAATTACGAAAAGACGTCATGTATGCAGCTTTAAGACAACCAATGAGTGTATTTGACACTCAACCAATTGGACAAATGATTTCAAAAGTAACTAGTGATACTGAATCTATCAAAGAACTATATGATACAGTTGCACCAACATTATTTCGTAATATAATATTAATTTTTGTTATATTATGTGCTATGTTTACACTAGAATGGCATATGGCAATTATAGCTTTATGTATTTTACCTGTAGTGATTACTATTATGTTATTTTATCAATATTATAGCACGCCTCTTTTAAGACTAGTACGATCTTATTTATCTGATATTAATAATAAATTAAACGAAACTATTAATGGAATGAATGTAATTCAACAATTTCGTCAAGAAGATAGTTTTAAAGAAAAAATGAAAAATAGTAGTTATTTACATTATATATCACGTATGAAGATACTTAGATTAGATGGAATATTACTTAGACCATTATTAAGTTTTATATCTGCTCTTGTATTATGTAATTTTATAATATTATTTAGTTTTTTCCCTACAAAAAGCTTTGAAGTCGGAATATTATATGCATTTATTACTTATTTAGGTAGACTAAATGAACCTTTAATTGCTATTACTATGCAACAAACACTCTTTCAACAATCTATTGTCTCAGGCGAAAGAATGTTTTCACTAATAGATTCACCCCAACAAAAATATGGAGATAATAATATTGCATTAAATAGTGGAAAAATAGAAATTAAAAATGTTAGCTTTAGTTATAAAAATTCAAAAAAAAATATATTAAATAATATTAATATTTGCATTCCATCTAAAAGTTTTATTGCATTTGTAGGAGATACTGGAAGTGGAAAAAGCACTTTAGCTAATTTATTAATGGGATATTATCCTATTACATATGGAGAAATATATTTAGATGGCACATCTATTAATTTAATTAGCCATAAAATTTTAAGAAAAAATATATTAATGGTACAACAAGATCCTATAGTTTTATCAGATACTGTTTTTGCAAATATTGCGTTAGGTAGAACAACATCAGAAAAGAAAATTTGGAATATATTAGATACCGTTTATCTTTCTTCTTTAGTTCAATCGATGCCTCAGGGAATTTATAGTGTCTTAGGAGAAGAAGGTAATAATCTATCTGTAGGTCAAAAACAATTATTAGCAATTGCTAGAATTTTAGTTAAGTACCCTAAAATACTTATATTAGATGAAGCTACTGCGAATATTGATTCTGAAACAGAACAACTTGTTCAAAAAACACTTTTATCAATACGTAAAAATTGTACTTTAATTATTATTGCTCATAGATTATCAACAATTACTGAAGCAGATTTAATTGTAGTATTAAAAAAAGGGAAAGTTATTGAATCTGGAACACATCAAGCATTATTAAATCAAAAAGGTATATATTGGAAAATGTATATGTGTCAAATATTAAAAGTTTAAGAGTTTTTGTTAGCTTAATCAAAACACCTGTATAAATTGAGATGGCTGCTTTTTTCCAAATCTGACCAAATATTCAATAGTACAGTGTTTGGAGCTAACAAAAAACTCTTTAAATATAAATATTTATATTTAGTTTTATGCTTAAATACATACTTATTTTATAGCTTAATTTTAAAAGTTACAACTAATATTTTCAATAATAAAAAAAGATTTATAAAATAAATACATGAAATTTTTATAAAATACACTCAGAATACTTTCATAATATACTAAATATTGATAGCATAATATTATTTTCATACAAATTATAAAATATATGAGTTATCAAATATTCGCACAAAAATGGCGTCCACAGTCATTTCAAGATATTATTGGACAAAAAAATATTGTTTCTGCAATATCTAATGGATTAGATCTTGGGCGCATTCATCATGCATGGTTATTCTCAGGTACAAGAGGGGTAGGTAAAACTACTATTGCTAGATTATTAGCTAAGAGTTTAAATTGTCAAAAAGGTATTACATCTCACCCTTGCAGAAAATGTATTATCTGTCAAGAAATTGAAAAAGGATTATGTTTAGATGTAATTGAAATTGATGGAGCTTCTCGTACTAAAGTAGAAGATATGAGAGATATGTTAAATAATATTTCTTATGCTCCCAATAACAGTCGTTTTAAAATATATCTAATTGATGAAGTACACATGTTATCTCGACACAGTTTTAATGCGTTACTTAAAACATTAGAAGAGCCTCCTAAGCATATTAAATTTATTTTAGCTACTACCGATATAGAAAAAATTCCTAAAACTATTATATCTCGTTGTTTATATTTTCAATTGCAGGTAATCTCTGAAGAAAAAATTTTGGATTTTTTAAAAATTATATTATCAAGAGAATCTATTAAAGCTGATGTATCTGCTTTAAAAAAAATTGCTTATCATGCTAAAGGAAGTATGAGAGACGCATTAAATTTATTAGAATATGCTATCAATGCAGGAAATGGAAATATTACACTAAACAATACAATCGATATATTAGGTTTACCATTAGAAAAATATTCTTTTTTATTAACTCAATCAATATTAACAATTAATGCTAAAAAAACAATGTTTTTATTAAACAGAATAAATAATATCGGAGTAGAATGGGAAGAAATTTTAACAGAAATATTGCGTTTTTTACATCGCATTTCTATAGCACAACATGTTGTATTAATATCTAAAAAATCTATTGAAGATATTTATCAAAAACATATTTATGCTATATCTAAAAATATTACTAAAAAAAATATACAATTATGTTATCAAATATTATTAAATGGAAAAAAAGAATTGCCATTTGCTCCTAGTCGTAAAATAGGAGTAGAAATGACTTTATTGCGAGCAATAAATACAATGAAAATAAATTAAATTCATGAAATATATAATTATGCAGAATTGTTATTAAATATAAATACAAAATTATATAATATGATGATTATTAATTAATAAATAACTATCTATTTATATAAATATTACAAATATTTCAAAAAAATGTAAAAGAATTATAATATATAATATTCTCAGAAATACTATAATCAAAAAAATATTAATAAATTACTTTTCAATATAGAATATAATCATCTTCTGTATTACTACACATAAACAATAAAAAAATTTAATTCATTAAATAAAAAACATGAATTATAAAAAAATGAACAAAATTTATTCACGAGTTAATCATATTTTTGAAATATATATCATGCAATAACATCAAACCGAAATTTATTCTTTAGAAAAAAATCTTATATACAATATTAATAAATTGTTGATATAAAAATTTTAAAAATAATATTTATTAAATAACACTTAAAACAATAGATTCTTTCATGTTATATAAAGAGAATAAAAAATATGTTTACTAAAAATAGTTTAGGTAATTTAATGAAACAAGCACAACAAATGCAAGAAAAAATGGCTAAAATACAGGAAGAAATAGCTAAGATGGAAGTCACAGGAGAAGCTGGTGCTGGATTAGTTAAAGTAACTATAAATGGTGCTCATAACTGTAGACGTGTTGAAGTAGACCCAAGTCTTCTAAAAGATGATAAAGATATGTTAGAGGATTTAGCTGCTGCTGCTTTTAATGATGCAACAAGAAGAATATCAGAAGTACAAAAAAAGAAAATGTCAGCTATATCTACAGGAATACAGTTACCTAATGGATTTAATATTCCTATTTAATTTTTATAAAGACATTTGATATTATAATAAATTAACATATTTTTAAATATAATTAATATATTCTTTATATTTTAAAATATTAAATTGATAAATATTTTTATCTTTTAATATTAATTATTTAAAATATATATAAGAGATAGTCCTATGCAAACACCAAAAAAAGAAATATATAATTTTCAGTCAGAAGTAAAACAATTATTACATTTAATGATTCATTCACTATATTCCAACAAAGAAATATTTTTAAGAGAATTAGTGTCTAATGCATCAGATGCTATAGATAAATTAAGATTTGAATCTATTTCATTACCAGAATTATATGAAAATGATAGTGATTTAAAAATTCAAATATCTGTTAATAAAGCACAAAAAACATTAATTATTAGTGACAATGGAATTGGCATGAATAAAAAAGATACTATTGAAAATCTTGGAACAATTGCCAAATCAGGAACTAAATTATTTTTACAATCTCTAGAAACAAAAAAAAATAAAAAAAATGAACTAATTGGTGAATTTGGAGTGGGATTTTATTCATCTTTTATGGTTTCAAATCAAGTATCTATTAGAACTAGATTAGCTGGAACAAAACCTAATGAAGGAATATTATGGGAATCATCTGGGGAAGGCGAATATAATATTACTAATATTATAAAAAAAACTAGAGGGACTGAAATTACTTTATTTTTGAAAAAAGAAGAAGAAGAATTTTTGGAAACATGGCGTATTAAAAATATAATTAGCAAATATTCTGATCACATTACAGTTCCCGTATATATGCAGAATTATGATGAAAAAAATAAAACGTATTTTTGGGAGAAAATTAATAAAGCCAAAGCATTATGGATTTCAAATAAATCTTCTATTACTGATCAAGAGTATAAAGATTTTTATAAACATCTGACTCATGATCAAAATGACCCTCTTATATGGAGTCATAATCATGTAGAAGGTAAACAAGAATATATTAGTTTATTATATGTTCCTCAAAAAGCATCTTGGGATATATGGAATAGAGATCATAAACATGGTTTAAAACTATATGTAAAACGCGTATATGTTATGGATAATTCTCATGAATTTCTTCCTAATTATTTACGTTTTATAAGAGGTCTATTAGATTCTAATGATTTGCCTTTAAATGTATCACGTGAAATATTGCAAAATAATAACACGACAGGACAATTAAAAAAATCTTTAATTAAAAGATCTTTAAATATATTAGATAAAATGTCTAAAAATCATATTGAAAAATATCAAAAATTTTGGAATGAATTTGGTCTAGTTTTCAAAGAAGGTCCTGCTGAAGATCATGAAAATATAGATAAAATCGCTGATTTATTACGTTTTACATCGATTCAAAATAATACTGCAGAACAAAATATATCTTTGAAAACATATATATCAAACATGCATGACAAACAAGAAAAAATATATTACATCACTGCAGATAGTTATTTAGCAGCAAAAAATAGTCCTCATTTAGAAATTTTTAAAAAAAATAAAATTGATGTTTTATTATTATCAGATCGTATTGATGAATGGATGATGAATTATTTAATTGAATTTCAAGGCAAAAAATTTCAATCTATTAGCAAAGAAGATGCTTCAATTAATAAAATTAACCAAGAAACAAAAATAAAAAATAATGATATTTCAACAGAAATGATTAATTTTTTAAAAAAAGTCAAAAAATTACTTGGAAATAGAGTAAAAGATGTAAGATTTACTAATCGTTTAACAGATACTCCATGTGTTTTACTCAGTGATGCAAAAGAAATGACCACACAAATGGCTAAACTTTTTTCTGCTGCAGGACAATCTGTTCCAGAATTAAAATATATTTTTGAAATTAACCCAGAGCATATATTAATAAAAAAAATATGTTTTATTACAAATGAGGATGAGTTTAATGAATGGATAAAACTATTATTAGATCAAGCTTTCTTTTCTGAAACAGGTCACTTAGATAATCCACATAAATTTATTTCTAGAATGAATAAATTACTTTTGAAGTAATAAATTAGTATGATTACTACTACTATGTCGTATAGTAGTAATCTTAATATTAACTAATATTTTTTATAAGACATGATTGATATGCGTATTATTCTTATTGGAGCGCCTGGAACAGGAAAAGGAACACAAGGAATATTTATTTCAGAAAGATATAACGTGCCAAAAATATCTACAGGGGATATGTTAAGAGAAGAAGTTTATTTAAAAACCAAGATTGGTTTGATAATTAAAAATATTATCGCACAAGGTCAATTAGTTCCTAATAAAATTGTTTGTAATTTGATAAAAAAACGTATTCAAAAAAAAGATTGTATTAATGGTTTTTTATTAGATGGGTTCCCAAGAACAATTAAACAGGCAATATATTTATCAAACATTAATTTTAAAATAGATTATATTTTAGAATTTATCGTACCATTTCATACAATATTAGAACGTATATCTGGTAGACGCGTGCATACTGATTCAGGTCGTATTTATCATATTAAATTTAAACCTCCAAAAATTCAAAATAAGGATGATATAACTGGAGAATTATTAACAATTCGAGAAGATGATAAAATAGAAAGTATAAAAACAAGATTAGAAGAATATAAAAAAATACATGACCCATTAATTAATTATTATATTAATTTACACAAAATAGGACATATAAAATTCTTTCAAATTGATGGCACTAATTCAGTGTCATTAATTCATAAAAAAATAGAGAAAATTTTAAATAAATGATTATGTGCGTTCTACAGGATTCGAACCTGTGACCTACGGCTTAGAAGGCCGTTGCTCTATCCAGCTAAGCTAAGAACGCATCAAATACATGATATTAAAAATAAAATTTAACATTAATATACAAGATATACAAGTAAATACTATTAATATTATAAAATAATATGTTATATATTATATAATATTAATATTTTTATAAATATAAAAAAATATAAACACCTAACTGAGCTGCTCAAAATGTCTGCAATCATCATAGATGGTAATAAAATTGCAAAAAAATTGCAATTAAAAATTGCACAAAAAACTTATCAAAGAAAAAAAAATGGAAAAAAAATACCTGGATTAGCCATGATTTTAGTTGGTAAACATATTCCTTCAGAAATTTATTTAAATAAAAAAAGAATTGCATGTAAAAATGTTGGTTTTTTTTCAGAATATTGGAATTTTCCTGATAATGTTAATGAAATGCAAATATTAAATCTCATTCATAAATTAAATAATGATATAAATATTGATGGTATTTTAATACAATTACCTCTTCCAAAACATATAAATTATACAAATGTTTTAAGTAGTATTGTTCCAGATAAAGATGTTGATGGTTTTCATCCTTATAATACTGGTTCTTTATGTCAAAGAACACCTAAATTAAGAGCATGCACGCCAAAAGGTATTATTACAATGTTGCAATATCAAAAAATTAAAACTCATGGATTACATGCAGTAATGGTAGGAGCATCAAATATAGTAGGAAGACCCATGAGTTTAGAATTATTATTAGCTGGCTGTACAACTACTGTTACACATCGATTTACTAAAAATTTAAAATATCATGTAAAACATGCAGATTTATTAATTGTAGCTGTTGGAAAAGCTAATTTTTTAAAAGGAACATGGGTAAAAAATGGATCTATAGTTATAGATGTAGGTATTAACAGATTAAAAAATGGCAGAATAGTAGGAGATGTAGATTTTAAGAATGCATGTTTACGAGCAGCATATATAACTCCTGTTCCTGGAGGAGTAGGTCCTATGACAGTTGCAACATTATTACAAAATACATTAGAAGCATGTGAAAATCATCATGATACTTTAAAGTAATTATTTTTTACGCCATGTTGTTGTTCCATCATCTAAATCTTCTAATAGAATATCTAAAGAAATTAATTTTGATCGTATTTCATCAGCTTCTTTCCATAATTTCAATTTCCTAGCTATATGTCTTTTTTTGATTAAATATTCTATTTTTTTTTCTAAACTCGTGTTTAATATAGGTCTATTTTTTAAAAAATCTTCTGGTTGTTTTGATAAAAATCCTAAATAATTAGCTAATTTTTTTAGTCTAAAAGAAAATTTATTTGTTTTTAACATATCTTTTTTCTTAAAAAAATTAATTTTTTTTGCTATTTGTAAAAAAATACTAAAAACTTTAGGAGTATTAAAGTCATCATTCATAGCATTATAAAATTCTAATTCAAAATTCATTCCTTCATCTTCATTAGATATAGGATAAGTATTATTTAAAGAAGAATATAAATATTTTAATGATATCGCTGCTTGATCGACATGGATTCTACTATAATGAATCGGATGACGATAATGTGTTGAAAGAAAAAAATAACATATAATTTCAGCATCATAATCTTTCAAAATATCTTTTAAAAAATAAACATTATTTAATGATTTGGACATTTTTTGATTTTCTGAAATCACTACACCTGTATGCATCCAAAAATTAATTTTAGATTTATTATTTAAACATTGAGATTGAGCTCTTTCATTTTCATGATGAGGAAAAAGTAAATCAGAACCACCGCCATGAATATCTACATAATCTTGAAAAAATACATTATTTATTGCGGTACATTCAATATGCCAACCAGGACGACCTTTACCCCAAGGAGAATCCCAAGAATATTCTTTTTCATCAGTAATTTTCCAGAGTATAAAATCTAAAGGATTTTTTTTTGTATAATTAATTGGAATACGTGATCCAGATTTTAAAAATTTTAAAGATTGACCCGATAAATTACCATAATGAGGATAACTATCTACAGAAAAAATAACATCACCATTTTGATTTAAATATGCATGTCGATTATTAATAAGTTTGATAATTATTTGAATAATGTTATTAATATAATCTGTAATACGAGGTTCTGAATCTGGAGGGGAAATACCTAATAAAGATAAATCTTGATGCATTTCCTGAATCATTAAATTTGTTAAATCATAAACATTAGTATTTTTAGTAATAGATTTTTGTATAATTTTATCATCAATATCAGTAATATTTCGAACATATTTTACCTGAAATCCAATTAATCGTAAATAACGTACAACTATGTCAAACACAACAAAAGTACGACCATGTCCAATGTGACAAAAATCATATACAGTAACACCACATACATATAAGTTAATTTTATTTTTTTGAATAGATTTAAAAATTTCTTTTTTACTAGTTAATGTATTAAAAATTTTTAACATATTATTAATCCTAAAAAATCAAATTAAAAAAATAAATAAAATATATAATTTTTTATATCATCTATATGATAAAATAATAAAATAATTCTTTATTAAAAATATATAAAAATTTTTAAAATTAATTTAAAAATATAACAAAAAAGTTGAATTTTTATAAAAAATATTATATTTTTTGAAGATATTTTATTATGAAAAAAATTAGGGATCAATAATGAAAATAAAATTACGAGAAATGTTACAATTCCCTTGTTTTTTTACTTATAAAATTATTGGATTAGCAAAACCTGAACTAATTGATCAAATAATTAAAGTAATTCAAATTCAAATCCCTGGAGATTATACTCCTCAAATCAAATCAAGTAATCGAGGAAACTATCTTTCTGTTTCAATTACTATTTGCGCGAAAAATTTTGAACAAATTGAAATTTTATATCATGAAATTAGCAAAATTAACATTGTTCGAATAGTTTTATAAAAAATGATTTTTTAATATCTATAAATACTGTGGATATAGTACAGCCCTGTTCAGAGCCGTACTATAAAAGAAATATTTGTTTATAATCAAATTTTTTATGAAAAAGTATATCAACAATCAAAACACTATATACTAATAACATTAGCAGCAGATGGTCCTTTTGCTCCTTCAGTTATTTCAAATTCAACACTTTGACCTTCGGCTAAAGTTTTAAATCCATTGCTTTGTATCGCTGAAAAATGAACAAATACATCTTTACTTCCATCTTCTGGAGTAATAAAACCAAAACCTTTAGATTCATTAAACCACTTCACATTACCTTTAATCTTGGACATCTATATTACCTTCACATGAAAAAATATACTAAATTAAAAATATTAATAAATAATTTGTAATAATTAAAAGAAATTAAATTCTCAATAGATTAACATGTAAATCTATTGTTAGCTAGAAAGTAATTTATTTTTATAAATAATTTGTTTTATATATAAAAAAACCCGAAAAAAATTTCGGGTTTTTTTAGCCTGGATTTGACCTACTCTCACACGGGGAGGCCCCGTACTACAATTGGCGTTACAGCGTTTCACTTCTGAGTTCGGAATGGGATTCAGGTGGTACCACTGCACTATTTTTACCAGGCATTTTAATAAAATTTTATGTTATTAAAATATATTGATAAATTATACTAAATTCAGTAAAAACAAGCCATTTGAATAAAAATCAATTTATTTTAAAAACACCTCTGGTGTTGCAAGGTTAAGCCTCTTGGGTCATTAGTACTAGTTAGCTCAACATATTACTATGCTTACACATCTAGCCTATCAACGTTGTAGTCTTCAACGTCCCTTCAGTAAACATTTCTGTTTCAGGGAAGATTAATCTTGAGGCAAGTTTCGTGCTTATATGCGTTCAGCGCTTATCTCTTCCGCATTTAGCTACCGGGCAATGCCATTGGCATGACAACCCGAACACCAGTGATGCGTCCACTTCGGTCCTCTCGTACTAGAAGCAGCCCCTCTCAATCTTCCAACGCCCACGGCAGATAGGGACCGAACTGTCTCACGACGTTCTAAACCCAGCTCGCGTACCACTTTAAATGGCGAACAGCCATACCCTTGGGACCTGCTTCAGCCCCAGGATGTGATGAGCCGACATCGAGGTGCCAAACACCGCCGTCGATATGAACTCTTGGGCGGTATCAGCCTGTTATCCCCGGAGTACCTTTTATTCGTTGAGCGATGGCCTTTCCATTCAGAACCACCGGATCACTAAGACCTGCTTTCGCATCTGCTCGCGTTATCACGCTCACAGTTAAACTGGCTTATGCCTTTGCACTAACCTCACGATGTCTGACCGTGATTAGCCAATCTTCGCACTCCTCCGTTACTCTTTGGGAGGAGACCGCCCCAGTCAAACTACCCACCAGACACTGTCTCTATGCCGGATTACGGCATTAGGTTAGAATACCGAATTTCAAAGGGTGGTATTTCAAGTTTGACTCCATTAAAACTAGCGTTTTAATTTCATTGTCTCCCACCTATCCTACACATTAAAATTTAGAATTCAGTGTCAAGCTATAGTAAAGGTTCACGGGGTCTTTCCGTCTTGCCGCGGGTATACTGCATCTTCACAGCAATTTCAATTTCACTGAGTCCCAGGTGGAGACAGCCTGGCCATCATTACGCCATTCGTGCAGGTCGGAACTTACCCGACAAGGAATTTCGCTACCTTAGGACCGTTATAGTTACGGCCGCCGTTTACCGGGGCTTCAGTCTAGAGCTTCAAGTTTTATCTTTGACTCTTTCGATTAACCTTCCGGCACCGGGCAGGCGTCACACCGTATACTTCCACTTTCGTGTTTGCACAGTGCTGTGTTTTTAATAAACAGTTGCAGCCAGCTGGTATCTTCGACTAGTCTCAGCTAAAGGAGAAAATCCTTTCACTTAACACTAGCGTGCCTTCTCCCGAAGTTACGGCACTATTTTGCCTAGTTCCTTCACCTGGGTTCTCTCAAGCGCCTTAGTATTCTCTACCTAACTACCTGTGTCGGTTTATGGTACGATTTAATATTACCTGATGCTTAGAGGCTTTTCTTGGAAGTATGGTATTAATTACTTCATCACCGAAATGATTCGTCATCATGCCTCAGATTAAAGATAATCGGATTTGCCTAATTATCATACCTACACATTTAAACCAGGATAACCATCACCTGGATAACCTAACCTTCTTCGTCCCCACTTCGCAGTAATATTAAGCACAGGAATATTAACCTGTTGTCCATCGATTACGCTTTTCAGCCTCATCTTAGGGGTCGGCTGACCCTGCCCCGATTAACGTTGGACAGGAAACCTTAGTTTTTCGGCGAGCAGGTTTTTCACCTGCTTTATCGTTACTCATGTCAGCATTCGCACTTCTGATACCTCCAACATATTTTACAATATATCTTCATCAGCTTACAGAACGCTCCCCTACCCAATAAAAAATATATTTTTATTGCCGCAGCTTCGGTGCATAGTTTGAGCCCCGTTACATCTTCCGCGCAGGCCGACTTGACCAGTGAGCTATTACGCTTTCTTTAAATGATGGCTGCTTCTAAGCCAACATCCTGGTTGTTTATGCCTTCCCACATCGTTTCCCACTTAACTATGACTTTGGGACCTTAGCTGGCGGTCTGGGTTGTTTCCCTTTCCACAACGAACGTTAGCACCCGCTGTGTGTCTCCCGTGATAACATTCTTCGGTATTCGGAGTTTGCATCGAGTTGGTAAGCCGGGATGGCCCCCTAGTCGAAACAGTGCTCTACCCCCGAAGATGAATTCACGAGGCGCTACCTAAATAGCTTTCGGGGAGAACCAGCTATCTCCCGGTTTGATTGGCCTTTCACCCCTAGCCATAGGTCATCCGCTGATTTTTCAACATCAGTCGGTTCGGTCCTCCAGTTGGTTTTACCCAACCTTCAACCTGCCCGTGGCTAGATCACCGGGTTTCGGGTCTGTACCCTGCAACTTAACGCCTATTTAGGACTCGGTTTCCCTTTGGCTCCCTTATTCAGTTAACCTTGCTACAGAGTACAAGTCGCTGACCCATTATACAAAAGGTACGCAGTCACACATATTTTTAAAAACATATATGCTTCCACTGCTTGTACGTACACGGTTTCAGGTTCTATTTCACTCCCCTCGCCGGGGTTCTTTTCGCCTTTCCCTTACGGTACTAGTTCACTATCGGTCAGTCAGGAGTATTTAGCCTTGGAGGATGGTCCCCCCATCTTCAAACAGGATTTCTCGTGTCCCGCTCTACTTTTTGAACTCACAATATAAATTATTTTATATACAGGGCTATCACCTTGTATCGCTGAATTTTCCAAATCATTCTACTGTAATTTATATTGATTATAGTTCTAGGCTGATCCCTTTTCGCTCGCCACTACTAAGGGAATCTCAATTGATTTCTTTTCCTCAAGGTACTTAGATGTTTCAGTTCCCTTGGTTTGCTTTATTAACTTATTTAATTCGGTTAATAATGATGCATTAACTGCATCGGGTTTCCCCATTCGGAAATCGACGGTTATTGCGCTTCATATCAGCTTACCGACGCTTTTCGCAGATTAGCACGTCCTTCTTCGCCTCTGACTGCCAAGGCATTCACCATGTACGCTTATTTGCTTAACCTTACAACCCACAGGTGTTTTACAAAATAAGTGATTAATACTTGTTTTTTCCGAATTTTTAAAGAGCTAATTTAAAGTTGAACTTTACTTTAAAAGTGATCTTGAGAATAACACAATTATTTAAAATAGTATATAAGAATTTTATAAATATTTCTATTTCTTGTCCCCTAGGGGATTTGAACCCCTGTTGCCGCCGTGAAAGGGCGATGTCCTAGACCTCTAGACGAAGGGGACTATTTTATATAAAATATATTTTTTAAAATAACATTGTTATAAATAACAGATCAAAAAAAAAGAGTCAAGCAATTTTTATAATATTAATCAAAATTTTTTCATACTAATCTTTTAAAATCAATAAAAATTAAGCATTTTTTATAAATTTTTTTTTATTTAAAATATCAATAATATAATGAATTTTTGGCATGACTTTATGCCATAAAAAAAATGCATGAGCAGCTTGAAAAACTAACATTCCTATTCCATCAGAAAAATAATGCGCACCAATATTTATACACCAATCAATAAATTTTGTATTATTGATTTGATAATTAATATCATATAAATGTGTTTTTTTTAAACAAATTAAAGATAAAGGAATCATATCATTTTCAATTTTAGAAATATTGGATCTGGCATTAATAATTAAATTAAAATATTTAATATTTAATTTATTTGTGTTTAGTATTTGTATTTTTCCATATTGATTAAATTGCATAACTATCTTTTGCGCATTCGATAGAGTTCTATTTAAAACAAATACAGAACAACCAAAAGATAAAAGAGCATATAAAATTCCTTTAACCGCTCCTCCTGCACCAAGTATTAAAATTGAGTCATTTTTTTTTATAAAATTTAATCTTTTAAGATCAGATAACAAACCAATTCCATCTGTATTATCCCCTAAAATACATTGGTTTTTTAATTTATACAATGTATTAACTGATTGAGCAATTTTAGCTTGTTCAGTTAATTTATTACAAAAAAAATAAGCTTCTTGTTTAAATGGGGCAGTAATATTTGCTCCAACTCCATAATTTTTAAAAAAATAATTTAAAAAAGAATACAAACTATCTAATGGGACATGAACAGATTGATAAGTGTGTAAAATATTTGTTTGTTTAGCAAAATATTTATGAATTATAGGAGATTGAGTATGATTAATCGGATTTCCAAATACAGCATAATTAAAATCTTGACATTTAAACATGACGAATTATATTCCCATCAATAAGATTAACAATCTTAGAAGGATTCTTTTCAGTACCTATTGTTCCATGTAATAATGGAAAATTTTTTCCAAAATATTTTAATACTTCTTGATCTGTGATACATGGAGGCATGCTAGAAATATTAGCACTTGTAGAGATTAACGCCCCTCCAAATGCATTACATAACTTTATTATTTCAGCATGAGAGCTAATTCGAACAGCAATAGTATTAAATTTCCCAGTTAACCAATAAGGTACTTGTAATTTTGCCGGAACAAGAAAAGTAAAATGTCCTGGCCAAACAAGTTGCATGGTTTTTTTTTGTTCGTTTGATATTTTTTCTTCATTAATATACTTTTTTATTTGACAAAAATGCGCAGCAACTAATATAAATCCTTTTTCTATGTTTCGGTTTTTTAACTGTAACAATTTTTTTACAGCTTGTTCGCTATTAGGATCGCATCCAAGTCCAAACATTGATTCTGTAGGATAAGCAATAATATGTTGATTTTTTAACATGTAAACACAATAATCTAAAGAATTTGAAAAATAATTATTATTCATTATTTTACTCGTAAATAAAAATATTATTTTTTTATTAATTCATTATCAATTTAATGAATAATTTCTTCTTTAAAATTAAATAATAAATTCTCTAGTTTATTATATACCAATTCATGCCCCGGAACATTAAATAAAACAATTAATACAATCCATTTTAAATCTTCAAGATGCAATTCATTCATATCTAAATCCATAATTCTTTCAATAATCATTTCTCTTGTCTCTAATGTTAATATCTCTAACTGTTCTAAAAAAAGTAAAAAACCGCGACAATCAACATTTAATTTAAGAGATTCTTCTTGAGTATAAATTCGAGTAGATATTTGTTCTGATATTACATTAATAGACGACAAAATATTATTTTTATAACAAGCAAGATTTTTTAACCAACGTAAAGCATTATAAATATCTTTCTTTGGAAATCCTATATCTGATAAATCATTTGTTAAACTATCATAATCAATAGAAATTTTTGATTTAGTATGTACATAATTTTCAAATAAATATATTAATATGTCAAACATTATATCCTCAATTATATACTTAAAGATTTATATGTTTAGTAATATGTCCTACATATAAATTTTACCATAAATATTATTAATACATAATACATAAAATATTATAATATTAACGTGCATAAATTTTAATCGAAAAAATATGTCTTATTGAGTACAAAAAATACAAGTAAACTTTCAATTATAATAAAAAAGTCTATACTAATATATTAAATTTAACTATTTGATCTTTTACTTTATATGTCTGATTTAAAATTACTTTACTATCCTGATAGACGTTTAAGACTTATTGCTAAACCTGTAACAGAAATTAATAAAAAAATAAAGAAAATTATTAATAATATGATATATACGATGCATCAAAAAGAAGGAATTGGTTTAGCAGCTACTCAAGTTGATATTCAATTGCAAATTATAGTAATAAATGTAATGCAAAAAAAAGATACAGATTTAGTATTAATTAATCCTAAAATTCTTAAAAAAGAAGGAAATATTAGTATTCAAGAGGGTTGTTTATCAATTCCAGAATATCGTGCTTTTATTCCGCGATTTAATTATATTAAAGTGCAATCAATTGATCAGTATGGAGAAACAATAGAAATAGAAGCGCAATCAATTATGTCTATATGCATTCAGCATGAAATAGATCATCTTCAAGGAAAATTATTTATTGATTATTTATCTAAATTTAAAAAAGATCGAATTAAAAAAAAATTTGAAAAATTTAAAAAACAACAAATTAAATCACTAAGGGAATCAAGTTAATTTGAATACATTAAAAATTATTTTTGCTGGAACAGAGTATTTTTCAGCTGCCTATCTAAATGTATTAATCACTTCTTCTTATAAAATTGTTGCAGTTCTTACTCAACCAGATCGTCCTTCCGGGAGAGGACAAAAGATTCATTTTTCTCCTGTTAAAATTTTATCATTACATCATAAAATTCCTATTTATCAACCTATAAATTTAAATGATGTACTCTTTCAAAATAGAATATTAAATCTGAATGCTGATATTATGATAGTTGTTTCTTATGGAAAAATAATACCAAAAAAAATTTTAAATATGTTTTCTAAAGGATGTATCAACGTTCATCCTTCTCTATTACCAAAATGGCGTGGATCGACTCCAATTCAATCATCTATTTTATATGGAGATAAAAAAACTGGAATAAGTATTATTCAAATGAATGATAAAATTGATTCAGGAGAAATAATATACTCAACTGAATGTAATATATCTTCAAAAGATACGACAAAAAGCTTATCTTTAAAATTAATTAAAATAGGCACAAGAGGATTGTTAGAAACATTAAAAAATATTATTTTAAATAAAATCATAAAAATTAAACAAAATGAAAATTATATGACTTTATCAAAAAAAATATATAAAATAGACGCTTTATTAAACTGGAATTTACATGCTCAACAATTAGAACGACGTATTCGAGCATTTAATCCATGGCCAATATGTCACTTTACATTTAAAAATGTAAATATAAAAGTTTGGGAAGCAACTATCATACCTATAGCAGAAAAAAAATTTTCTATAGGAGAAATTGTCTGTGCAAATCAATATGGGATTCAAATTAATACAGCTTATCAAATATTAAATCTTGAAAAAATACAATTACCAGGAAAAAAAATAATGGATATAAAAAATATTATTATATCTAAAAAAAATTTTTTTAAGATTGGTGCAATTATATAAAAACAAGCAAACGGTAAAAATCCGTTTGCTAAATCTTAAGAATTAAATACATTTTTAGTAAAATTCATAACATTTAAATATAATTTATTTTGATTTGATAACTTTTTCGTTTTTATTTTTTTTTATACGATCAACTAATTCAATATAAGCCATTGGAGCTTTGTCTCCAGATCTAAATCCACATTTTAATATACGAGTATAACCACCTAATCTATTTAAAAATAATGGACCCAAATTAACAAATAATTTTGCTACTATTGCATGATCTCGGATACGAGAAAATACTAAACGTCTATTTGACACGGTATCTATTTTAGATAAAGTAATAATTGGCTCTGCAATACGACGAAGTTCTTTTGCTTTAGATAAAGTCGTTTTAATAACTTCATGTTTAAATAAAGCACAAGACATGTTTTTTAACATTGCGTTAAGATGAGTGCGATTGCGATTTAATTGACGACCGCTTTTCCGGTGACGCATATATCTATTTTCCTTTTAATAATCTTTTAAAATATACAATATAATATAAACTATTCATCTGAAATACTTTCTGGAGGCCAATTCTCTAATTTCATTCCAAGTGATAAATTACGAGCAGCTAATATATCTTTAATCTCAGTCAAAGATTTTTTTCCTAAATTAGGAGTTTTTAAAAGCTCTACCTCAGTTCGTTGGACTAAATCACCTATATAATGTATTGATTCTGCTTTAAGACAATTAGCTGATCTTACAGTTAATTCTAAATCATCTACTGGACGTAATAAAATAGGTTCAAATTTTGGTTTTTCTTCTTCTATTTCAGGAGCACGAACATCTCTTAAATCAACAAAGGCTTCTAATTGTTCTGATAAAATAGTAGCAGCTCTCCGAATTGCTTCTTCTGGGTCAATTGTTCCGTTAGTTTCCATTTCAATTACTAGTTTATCTAAATCTGTTCTTTGCTCAACACGTGCTGCTTCAACATTATAAGAGATTCGATCTATAGGACTGTAACAAGCATCTAGCAATAAACATCCTATTGGCCGCATATCTTCTTCAGAATGAACTCTAGTGGCGGCAGGAACATAGCCTCGACCACGTTGCACTTTGATTCTCATATCAATAGATGAAGTATCACAAGTTAAATTACAAATAATATGGTCTGGTTTAATAATTTCAACATCACTATTATGTATAATATCACCAGCTGTTACAGATCCAATACCAGATTTTTTTAATATAAGATAAGCTTCATCTTTGCCATGTACTTTAACAGCTAACTCTTTTAAATTTAATAATATTTCTAAAATATCTTCTTGTATGCCTTCTTTAGTACTATATTCATGCAATACACCATCAATTTCTACTTCAGTTACTGCGCATCCAGGCATAGAAGAAAGTAAAATTCTACGCAGTGCATTTCCTAATGTATGACCAAAACCTCTTTCTAATGGTTCTAAAGTTACTTTTGTATGAGTATCGCTAATTTGTTCAATATCTACTAAACGTGGTTTTAAAAAACTCATTGTATAATTCTGCATAAATTTTGTTTCCTTTCAAATAATTAACTACTTATTTCAGTTAATTACTTAGAATACAGTTCAATAATTAAATATTCATTAATTTCTGCAGATAAATCAGATCTTTCAGGAAATCTTTTAAATACACCTTCCATTGTAGTTAAATTCACTTCTAACCATAATGGTTTTTCTCTATGCTCAACTAATTGTAATGCCGCTTTTATACGTGATTGTTTTTTAGATTTTTCTCGAATAGCAATTACATCATTAGGAGATACTTGATATGAAGCAATATTAACAATCTTATCATTCACTATAACAGATTTATGATTAATTAATTGTCGAGATTCTGCACGAGTACATGCAAAACCCATACGATAAACTACATTATCTAATCTAGATTCTAATAATTGTAATAAATTAGCTCCAGTATTACCTTTTAAACGCGCTGCATTTTTATAATAAATTTTGAATTGACGTTCTAAAATACCATATAAACGACGTACTTTTTGTTTTTCTCTTAATTGCATAGCATAATCAGATAATCTAGGTTTTTTAATACCATGCTGCCCAGGCGGTTGTTCTAATTTACATTTTGATTCTATTGAACGAAGTCCTGATTTTAAGAATAAATCAGTTCCTTCTCGTCGACTTAATTTTAATTTTGGACCTATATATTTTGACATTTTATATCTCTTTTTAAAAAAAATTATTTTAATTTAAACGCGACGTTTTTTAGGAGGACGACAACCATTATGTGGAATAGGTGTAACATCAGTAATATTAGTAATACGAAATCCAGCTGCATTTAAAGCCCTAATAGTCGATTCTCTTCCTGGACCTGGACCTTTAACCATGACTTCTAAATTTTTTATCCCATAATCTTTTACAATCTCAGCACAACGTTCCGCAGCAACTTGTGCAGCAAAAGGAGTAGATTTTCGAGATCCTCTAAAACCAGAACCACCAGATGTTGCCCAACCTAAAGAATTTCCTTGTCTATCAGTAATAGTTACAATAGTGTTATTAAAAGATGCATGGATATGTGCTATACCATCTAAAATTTGTTTTTTAACACGTTTACGTGTACGAACAGATGATGAATTTTTAATCATAATTTACATTTACCTATATTATTTTTTTATTGGCTTTCTCGGACCTTTACACGTCCTAGCATTTGTTTTAGTTCTTTGTCCATGAACAGGTAAATTTCTACGATGACGTAAACCACGATAACAATTTAAATCAATTAAACGTTTAATATTAAGCGTAGTCTCTCGTCTTAAATCACCTTCAATAACATATTTAGAAACATGTATTCTTAAAATTTCAATTTGTTCTTCATTTAAATCGATAATTTTAGAAGATTCAGGAATTTTTGATATTAAACAAATTAATTTAGAGCGTTTTTTACCAATGCCATATATTGAAGTTAATGCAATTAAAGTATGTTTATTTTCAGGAATATTAATGCCTGCAATACGTGCCATTTTATATATTTCCTATGAATTCTATGTGAAATTATAATATATATCACAATTGTTTTATACGAATAATAAAATAATATATTTATTAAATATTATCCTTGACGTTGTTTATGTTTTGGATCAGTCCGACATATTACTCGAACAACATTTTTTCTTCTTATTATTTTACAATTGCGACATAATACTTTTACAGAAGCTTGTACTTTCATTTTTATCCTTAAATATATTAATTTAAATTAGCTTTTTTTAATATAGATTCATATTGATTAGACATAATTAATGTTTGTATTTGAGATATAAAATCCATAATTACTACTACAACAATTAATAATGAAGTTCCACCAAAATAAAAAGGAGCATTCATAGAGCTACGCATAAATTCTGGAATTAAACAAATAAAAGTAATATAAAAAGATCCAACTAATGTTAATCGTATCATAATTTTATAAATATATTTAGCTGTCTGTTCACCAGGTCTAATACCTGAAATAAAAGCACCTGATTTTTTTAAATTATCTGCTGTTTCACGAGGATTAAAAACTAATGCAGTATAAAAAAAACAAAAAAAGATTATTGCAGATATATATAAAATCAAATATAAAGGTTGATTAGGTTGCAAATAAAATAAAACTTTTTTTAACCATGTCCATTCATTATTTGATGTACACCAGGATAGAATTGTAGCAGGAAATAAAACAATGCTAGATGCAAAAATAGCTGGCATAACACCAGACATATTAATTTTTAATGGCAAATGAGTGCTTTGTGCAGTATAAATACGACGACCTTGTTGACGTTGCGCATAATGTACGATAATTTTTCTTTGTCCTCGTTCTATAAAAACTACCAGTAAAACGACTAGAAAAATAACTAATAAAATAAAAATAAAAAATAAAAAAGATAAATCTCCTTTTCTAGTTTGTTCAATAGTATTGCTGATTGCAGAAGGCAAACCTGCTATAATACCTATAAAAATAATAATTGAAATACCATTTCCAATTCCGTTTTCAGTAATTAATTCTCCTAACCACATTAAAAACATAGTTCCAGTAACTAAACTTAACATAGAAGTTAAATAAAAAGAAAAATCTGGATGAATAATAATTGAATGTACACCAATCAAATTAGGTAGACTAGTCGTTACCCCAATAGATTGTATAATTGCTAATATTAAAGTTCCATATCTAGTATATTGATTAATTTTCTGACGTCCTAATTCACCTTCTTTTTTGATTTCAGATAGTGTTGGATATATTAGCGTTAATAACTGAATAATAATAGAAGATGAAATATATGGCATTATGCCTAATGAAAAAATAGAAGCTCGACTTAGTGCTCCTCCAGAAAACATATTAAACATATCAAAAATACTGCCTTGTTGCTCATTTAATATTCTAGATAAAACAAAAGTATTAATGCCAGGAATTGGAATAAAAGAACCAATGCGAAAAACAATTAAAGCTATGATCACAAAAATTATTCTTTGCTTTAATTCACTGAAATTTTTTTTAGGTTTTTTAAAATTTGGTGCTAATTTCTTTGCCATTATTAAATGCTTATCCTTCAATTTTTCCGCCAGAATTTTCAATTTCAATACGAGCACCTTTAGTAACACGTATGCCTTTGATTGTTAATGATTTTTTTATTTTTCCTGAAAGAATTATTTTAGCATATTTAATATTTTTTTTAATAATATTAGCTGTTTTTAATATATCAAGATTGACAATATCAGTATTTAAATGAGATAAATCTGATAAACGAATTTCTGCAGTCATATGTTTTTTTCTAGAATTAAAACCAAATTTAGGCAGTCTTCTATATAAAGGCATTTGACCACCTTCAAAACCACGACGCACACTACTGCCAGATCTAGATTTTTGACCTTTATGACCACGACCTGCAGTTTTTCCAAATCCTGAACCTATACCGCGACCTAATCTTTTTCGATTTTGACGAGCTCCACGCGCTGGAATTAGAGTATTTAAATGCATTGACACTATTCCTCTTGTATTTTTAGAATATAAGAAATTTTTTTAACCATACCTTGAATTGATTTTGTATTTTTTCGGATTACCGTGTGTCCAATATGACGCAATCCTAAACCAATTAATGTTTTTTTATGTTTAGGCAATCTACCTATAGAACTTTTAATTTGAGTAATTTTAATTTTTTTCATATATTTAAATTATTATTTATCCTAATATATCTTCTATACGTTTATTACGCTTCGCAGCTATCATGTTTGGAGATTTCATATTAATTAAACCATTCATAGTAGCACGAACTACATTAATTGGATTAGTAGAACCATAAGTTTTAGCTAACACGTTATGCACTCCTGCTACTTCTAACACTGCTCGCATAGCTCCTCCCGCAATAATACCAGTTCCATCAGAAGCAGGTTTCATAAAAATATTAGATCCAGTATGAGATCCTTTTAATGGATGTTGTAAGGTCTTATTAACTAATGGTATTATAATCATATTACGTCTAGCTTTTTCCATGGCTTTTTGAATGGCAGCAGGAACTTCACGAGCTTTTCCATAACCAAAACCAACTTTTCCATTACCATTACCCACTACTGTTAATGCAGTAAAAGAAAATATACGACCACCTTTTACAGTTTTAGAAACACGATTTACTGTAATTAATTTTTCTTGTAAATCACTATTATTTTTTTTTTCGAGATTAGCCATGATCAATTTTCACCTTAAAACTTAAGACCTACTTCACGAGCAGATTCAGCTAATATTTTTATACGACCGTGGTATTTAAAACCAGATCGATCAAAAGACACGCAGTGTATTCCTTTTTTAAATGCACGTTCTGCAATAATTTTACCTATTAAAGCAGCAGCTTGTTTATTTCCTGTATACTTTAAATTAGAATTAATATTTTTTTCTAATGTCGAAGCATATGCTAATACTTTTGATTCAATAGAAGAAATAATTTGAGCATAAATATGACGCGAAGTACGATGTACAACTAATCTCATCGCACCTAATTGTTTTATTTTACATCGTGTTTTCATAGATCGACGTATACGAGAAATTATTTTTTTTTTACTCGATAAAATCATTTTATTTCTTTTTAGCCTCTTTAATACGAACAACTTCGTTTAAATATCGAATACCTTTTCCTTTATACGGTTCTGGTTTACGATAAGAGCGTAAATTAGCAGCAATTTGACCTACTAATTGTTTATCTATTCCTCGAATAACGATTTCTGTTGGAGATGGATTGTCTATTTTAATACCTTGAGGAATATAATATTTAATAACATGAGAATAGCCTAATGAAAGATTGATAATATTATCCGATGTAATTGAGACACGATAACCTACTCCAGATAATTGCAATTTTTTAATAAATTGTTTTGAAACACCTATAATCATAGAATTAACAAGCGCCCTTGCAGTTCCTGCTTGAGCCCATCCGTCAGAAAAACCAGAACGTGGTGAAAAACATATTTTATTATTTAAATATTCGATGTTAACAGATTTATTTATAACACGAGAAAGCTGTCCATATTTTCCTTGAATTGATATAATTGGTAAATCTAATTGTACATTAATGTCAGAAGGAATGATAATTGGGCATTTAGCAATACGAGACATTCTTCCTCTCCAATTTAAGAGACATAACAAATAACTTCACCGCCAAGACCGACTTGACGAGCAACACGATCCGTCATAACACCTTGAGAAGTAGAAATTATTGCTATTCCCAAACCAGCCATAACTTGTGGTAAATTTTTTTTATTTTTATATATACGCAAACTCGGACGACTAATGCGTTCAATCGTCTCAACCACTGATTTTCCTTGAAAATATTTTAAAATGACTTTTAATTTAGGTTTGATTATATCAATAATTTCATAATCTGTAATATATCCTTCTTCTTTTAATACACGTGCAATCGATTTTTTTAATTTAGATAAAGGCATAATAATAGAATATTTATTAGCTGATTGACCATTTCGAATACGTGTTAGCATATCTGCTATTGGATCTTGCATACTCATTTTTTTTAAACTCCACAAACTCAATAATATATTTTACCAACTTGATTTTTTTAAACCTGGTATTTCACCTTTCATAGCCGCTTCTCTGACTTTTATACGACTCAATCCAAATTTTCGTAAAAAAGCATGTGGACGACCAGTTTGACGGCATCTATTTCTTTGACGAGACGGACTAGAATCCCGAGGAAAGGTTTGTAATTTTAATACTGCATTCCAACGTTCTTCTTTCGAATATTTTATATTAGAAATAATATTTTTTAATTCATTTCGTTGAATATAAAATTTATTAGCTAATTTAACACGTTTGATTTCACGTGCTTTCATTGATTGTTTAGCCATTGAATAACCTTTGTTTTTATCGACGAAAAGGAAAATTAAACTCAGATAACAACAAACGACCTTCATCATCAGATTTAGCAGTAGTCGTGATTGTTATATCTAATCCGCGAACACGATCAATTTTATCGTAATCAATTTCAGGAAAAATAATTTGTTCTTTTATACCTAGACTATAATTTCCTTTTCCATCAAAAGAATTATTAGATAAACCACGAAAATCACGAATTCTAGGGATAGCAATAACAATTAAACGTTCAAAAAAATCCCATTTTTTTTGACCTCGTAATGTTACTTTACATCCAATAAAAAAACCTTGACGAATTTTAAAATTTGCAATAGATTTACGCGCTTTAGTGACGACTGGTTTTTGACCAGATATTATTGTTAAATCTGACATAGCATGATCTAATGTTTTTTTATCAGAAGCAGATGCTCCTAAACCCATATTTAAAGTAATTTTCTCAATTTTTGGTACTTCCATTATAGAACTATATTTTTTTTTTAACATCAGTTTATGTACAACAATAGATTTATAATAATTATAAAATGTTGTCATTATCTTGCTCCAAAACATTAAATAGTTTTTTTATTCGATTTAAAAAAACGAATTTTTTTTCCTTTTTCCAATCTAAAACCAACACGATCAGATTTATTAGATTCTGGATTAAAAATCGCAAGATTAGATATATGAATCGGTGCTTCTTTTTCTATTATACCTCCACTTTGATTTTGAGATGGAATAGGTTTTTGATGTTTTTTAATCAAGTTTAATCCATCAACAATAGCTTTATTTGAAGATAAAATTTTTTTAATTTTACTTGTTTTGCCTTTATCTTTTCCTGTTAATATTATAACTGCGTCATGACGACGCAACTTTGATGCCATTTTATATTCCTTAATATTATATATTATAAATAAACTATAGAACTTCAGGTGCTAATGAAATAATTTTCATAAATTTCTCTGTACGTAATTCACGAGTAACAGGGCCAAAAATACGAGTGCCAATAGGCTGTTCATTATTATTTAATACAACACAAGCGTTATTATCAAAACGAATAATTGAACCATCAGTTCGTCTCACTCCTTTTTTTGTTCTAACTACAACTGCTTTTAACACTTCCCCTTTTTTAACTTTTCCTCGAGGAATAGCTTCTTTAATAGTAATTTTGATAATATCACCAATAGCTGCATAACGACGACGCGAACCACCTAATACTTTAATACACATAGCAGATCGTGCTCCGGAGTTATCAGAAACACGTAATATAGTTTGTTCTTGAATCATTAGTATTTAAAACTCCTATTATATGTATTAATAAATACTAAAAATATTTTCTATAATATGATGATTTTTGTTATTTATTAATTGGTGTATATTCTTATCTCTGTATATTAAATGTAACTTTAAAAAATAGTTTTTTTAATAATACGCACTAGTATCCAAGATTTAGTTTTAGAAATTGGTCGTGATTCTCGAATTTCTATTAAGTCTCCTATATGACATTGATTTTCTTCGTCATGAATATGGATTTTTGTAGTACGTTTAATAAACTTTTTATAAATTGCATGTTTTACGAAACGCTCAATAGCAACTACAGCAGATTTTTGCATTTTATTACTAATTACCCGGCCTTGTAGTGTGCGAATCTTATCCATTATTGTAATTTCTCTTGTTCAGCTAATATGGTCTTAATTTTTGCGATATTACGTCTTACTATACGTAATAAATGAGGTTGCTTTAATTTTCCAGAAACAGATTGCATACGTAGATTAAATTGCTCTCTTAATAAATGAAAAAGTTCTATACGTAAATCTTTTTTATTTTTTTTTCTTAATTCTACTATTGTCTTCATTACATCACCGTTTTATTAACAAAAGTAGTTTTAATTGGTAATTTAGCTGCTGCTAATTTAAATGCTACACGCGATTCTTCTTCAGTAACTCCATCTAATTCATAAAGTATTTTCCCAGGTTGTATTAAAGCTACCCAATATTCAACATTGCCTTTACCTTTTCCCATTCGAACTTCTAAAGGTTTTTGTGTAATCGGTTTATCAGGAAATATGCGTATCCACATTTTTCCCTGTCTTTTGATGCAACGAGTTATAGTTCTTCTTGCAGATTCAATTTGACGAGAAGTTAAGCGACCTCTATCAATGGCCTTTAAACCAAAAGTTCCAAACTCAATATGAGTACCAGAGGCTAAACCGCGATTTCGACCTTTATGCATTTTTCGAAATTTAGTACGTTTTGGTTGCAACATTATTGGTTTCTCTCTTTATTTTATTTTCTATTTTTACGAAATTGCTTTTTTATATGACTTGAAGGTTTATCTAATTGCTCAATTGCTCGCATACCTCCTAATATTTCACCTTTAAAGATCCATACTTTAACCCCTATTACACCATAAGTAGTGTGTGCCTCTGAAACACTATAATCAATATTTGCACGTAAGGTATGTAAAGGAACCCTTCCTTCTCTATACCATTCCCTACGAGCTATTTCTGCTCCACCTAAACGACCACTAACTTCAACTTTAATTCCTTTAGCACCTTGTCTCATTGCATTTTGAACTGATCTTTTCATAGCTCGTCGAAACATTACTCGTCTTTCTAATTGAGATGTAATACTATCAGAAACAAGCTTTGCATCTAACTCGGGTTGACGTATTTCAGAAATATTAATTTGAACTGGAACCTTCGTAATTTTAGCGATAGATGTTCTTAATTTTTCTACATCTTCTCCTTTTTTTCCAATAACAATTCCTGGTCTAGCTGTATAAATCGTTACTCGTATACTTTTTGCTGGTCTTTCAATAATAATACGAGAAATTGAAGCTTTTTCGAGTGCTTTTATTAAAAATTGACGTACTTTGTAATCACTATCTAAATTATTAGCAAAATCTTTAGTATTAGAAAACCAAACAGAATTCCATTTTTTTATTATACCTAAACGCATACCATTAGGATGTACTTTCTGACCCATAACTGACTCTCCTTAATGTTAACGATCAGATACAATAACAGTAATATGACTAGTACGTTTTAAAATACGATCTGCACGTCCTTTAGCACGTGGCATCATTCTTTTCATTGTTGAGCCTTCGTTAACAAATATTTGTTTAATTTTTAATTGATCAATATCTACACCATCATTATGTTCTGCATTTGCTATAGCTGATTCAAGTACTTTTTTAACTAAAATAGCTGCTTTTTTTTTATTATAAGTCAAAATATTTAATGCTTCTGGTACTTTTTTATTACGTATTAAATTAACAATTAAACGCACTTTTTGAGCTGAAGAACGCGCTTGACGATGTTGAGCTAAAATTTCCATTTACTCCTCTTGTATATTATTATATAAAAAATTAACGTTTTTTAACTTTTTTATCAGAAATATGACCTCTATACGTACGAGTTAGAGAAAACTCACCTAGTTTATGACCAACCATTTCTTCAGTAATAAAAACTGGGATATGATTGCGACCATTATGAATTGATATTGTTAAACCTACCATATTTGGGAAAATCGTCGAACGTCTTGACCATGTTTTAATAGGTTTTTTATCATTCATTTTAACTGATTTTTCTACTTTTTTTAATAAACTAACATCAATAAATGGACCTTTTTTAAGTGAACGAGGCATAACATGATCCTTGTCATAATTATGTTTTACGATGACGTAAAATAAATTTTTCAGTACGTTTATTTTTACGAGTTTTTTTACCTTTTGTTTGAATACCCCATGGACTAACTGGATGTTTACCAAAATTTCTTCCTTCTCCACCTCCATGAGGATGATCAACAGGATTCATAGCTGTTCCACGAACAGTAGGACGTACTCCAGCCCAACGTGATGCTCCAGCTTTTCCTAAGACCTTTAACATATGTTCAGAGTTGCCTAATTCTCCAATTGTAGCTCTACAATTAGATTCTACTTTTCTCATTTCTCCTGAACGCAAACGTAAAGTTGCATATTTATTATCAAATGCGACTAATTGAACATAGCTTCCTGCAGAACGCGCTATTTGACCGCCCTTTCCAGGTTTCATTTCTACGTTATGAATAAACGTTCCGGCTGGGATATTTTTTAATGGCAAAGCATTTCCTATTTTTATAGGAACTTGCATACCAGATATAATTTTATCTCCTATCTTCAGATTTTTTGGGGCTAAAATATATCTTCTACTACCATCTTTATATAATATTAAAGCAATATTTGCAGAACGATTAGGATCATATTCAAATCTTTCTATTTTAGCTTCTATACCATCTTTATTTCTTTTAAAATCTATAATACGATACGTTTGTTTATGTCCACCACCAATATGACGAGTCGTAATTCGTCCATGATTATTCCGTCCTCCACTTTTATTTTTTTTGCTTAATAATGAAGGATATGGTTTTCCTTTATGAAGATGATTATTCATAATTTTAATAACGTGGCGACGACCCGGAGATGTCGGTTTACATTTAACAATTGCCATTATTGTATCCTCCGACTACTCTGTATTGCTAATAAAATCTAAATTATACCCTTTTTTAATTTTAATATATGCTTTTTTCCAATTACATTTTTGAACAATACGATTAGATTGACGTTTCTTTTTTCCTTTTATTTTTAATGTTCTTATTCTATCTACTTCTACATTGAATATTTTTTTTATTGCACATTTTATTTCATATTTTGTAGAGTTATTTAAAACTTTTAAAACAATAGTATTAAATTTATCCATAGATAAAGATGATTTTTCAGAAACATGTGGAGAAAGTAGTATTTTAAGTAAACGTTCTTCAGAAATCATAAAAGTATTTCCTCTACTTTTTTTACCGCTGCAACAGTAATAATAACATGTTCGAAAGAAATTAGGCTTACAGGATCTATAGAATAAACATCCTTTACATCAACAGAATATAAATTTCTTGACGCAAGCAGTAAATTTTGATCTATTTTCAGCGTTACAATCAAAACATTATTTAAATTAATTGTTTTCAATTTTTCTACTAATAGTTTTGTTTTAGGAACATTTAATGAAAAGTTTTCAAATATTGTTAATCTTTTTTGACGTATTAATTCAGAAAAAATACTTTTTAGTGCACCGCGATACATTTTTTTGTTGACTTTCTGTGTATAATCTTGTGGTTTGGCGGCAAATGTTACACCACCTGATCGCCAAATTGGACTTCTAAACGATCCAGCTCTTGCACGACCAGTACCTTTTTGACGCCAAGGCTTTCTGCCAGATCCAGAAACTTCAGAACGACTTTTTTGTGCTCTTGTACCTTGTCGATTACATGCTGAATATGCGACAACAACTTGATGAATTAAAGCTTCATTAAAATCTCGACCAAAAATCATACCAGAAACATTAATCATACTCTGCGCGTCTTTAACTACTAATTCCATTTTTAAATCCTCACTACTCATGCTTTGATAGCCGGTTTAACGATAAGATTACTACCAGTAGCGCCAGGAACGGAACCTTTTACCAAAAGAATATTTTTATTTTCATCAATATCTATTATTTTTAAATTTTGAATGGTAACTCGATGATTTCCTAATTGTCCTGCCATTTTTTTACCTTTGAATACTCGTCCAGGGGTTTGATTCTGACCGATAGAACCAGGTACTCGATGAGATAAAGAATTACCATGAGTTGCATCTTGAGTATGAAAATTCCAACGTTTTACTGTACCACAAAAACCTTTTCCTTTAGAAGTTCCTGTAACATCAACTTTTTTAATATTATTAAAAATATTAATTTTCAGAATCTCTCCTATTTCAAAAATCTCATCTTTTTTAATTCTGAATTCCCATAAACCACGACCAGGAGCTACTCCTGATTTTAAAAAATGCCCGGCTTGTGGTTTATTAAGTTTGTTAATTTTTTTAATATCTGTTGTTACCTGAATAGCACAATAATAATCAGTATCTATATTTTTTACTTGTGTAATTCGATTATCTTTTAATTCAATCACTGTAACAGGAATTGATGTTCCTTCTTTAGTAAAAATACGAGTCATACCGAGTTTTTTACCAACTAAACCGATCATGTATTGAATACCTTTATTATATCAATCTATCTCAATTAGCCTAAACTAATTTGCACATCTACACCAGCAGCAAGATCTAATCGCATCAGTGCATCAACAGTTTTTTCAGTAGGCTCGACTATATCAATTAAACGCTTGTGTGTACGAATTTCATATTGATCACGTGCATCCTTATTTACATGTGGAGAAATTAAAATAGTAAAACGCTCTTTACGAGTTGGTAAAGGAATAGGTCCGCGCACTTGTGCGCCAGTTCTTTTTGCCGTTTCAACGATTTCAGTAGTGGATTGATCAATTAATCTATGATCAAAAGCTTTTAAACGAATACGAATTCTTTGGTTCTGCATTAGCCAGAACTCCAGTTATTTACACATTAAAAATTTCATCTTCTTCGAATAAATTATCTATATTCAAAGTAGATATTATTAGATTCATACTATATAACTCCTATATCAGGAGTATTTTATTATTAATACAGTTACTGTATATCATATAACTTATTTTTAAAACATTTTTTCTTTAAAAAAAATAAAATTGTTTAAAATAAAAACAATATATTGATTTTAAGTAAAAATAAATAAGTCAAGAAAAGAGCATTTTATACTCTTTTCTCAATAAATTCAACTAGATATCAATATAAAATATTGCAATATAATTATTAAATTAAAATTTTTGAAACTACACCTGCTCCAACAGTACGTCCGCCTTCACGTATAGCAAATCGTAATCCATCAGTCATAGCAATAGGATTAATTAATGTAACCGTCATTTTTATATTATCTCCTGGCATAACCATTTCAACACCTTCGGGTAATTCAATTGAACCTGTTACATCAGTAGTTCTAAAATAAAATTGAGGACGATATCCTTTAAAAAATGGAGTATGGCGCCCACCTTCTTCTTTGGATAAAACATAAACTTCAGACTCGAATGTTGTATGTGGATGAATACTACCTGGTTTAGATAAAACTTGACCTCTCTCAATTTCATCACGTTTTGTTCCACGAAGCAAAACGCCTACATTTTCTCCAGCACGACCTTCGTCTAATAATTTTCTAAACATTTCAACGCCTGTGCAAGTAGTTTTAGTTGTTTTTTTAATACCTACGATTTCTACTTCTTCACCAACTTTAATTACACCTTTTTCTACTCGCCCCGTCACTACTGTACCTCTTCCTGATATAGAAAATACATCTTCTATTGGTAATAGGAAAGGTTGATCTATTGCACGTTTTGGTTCAGGAATATAACTATCTAAAAATTGAGATAATTCAAGAATTTTCGACTCCCATTCAGGATCACCTTCTAAAGCTTTTAAAGCTGATCCACGAATAATAGGAGTATCATCTCCAGGAAAGTCATATTGTGTTAATAAATCACGCACTTCCATTTCAACTAATTCAAGCAATTCTTCATCATCTACCATATCACATTTATTAAGAAAAACAATAATATACGGTACACCTACTTGTCTTCCAAGTAAAATATGTTCGCGAGTTTGAGGCATTGGTCCATCGGTAGCTGCAACTACTAAAATAGCACCATCCATTTGAGCCGCACCAGTAATCATATTTTTTATATAATCTGCATGGCCTGGACAATCCACATGAGCATAATGTCTTAACTCAGTATCATATTCTACGTGAGAAGTATTAATTGTTATGCCTCTTGCTTTTTCCTCTGGAGCATTGTCTATTTGATCAAAAGCACGAGCAGAACCTCCATATTTTTTAGATAAAACTGTTGTAATAGCTGCGGTTAATGTTGTTTTACCATGATCTACATGACCAATAGTACCGACATTTATATGCGGTTTTAAACGTTTAAATTTTTCTTTAGACATTATTTTTTCCTTAGATAAAATCTTTATTTTAAATGAATAATATCAAAAAATTTCTACTTTTCTCTTTTATCAATAATGTCTTTAGACACGCTACAAGGAGCTTCTACATATTTTAAAAATTCCATTGAATAAGACGCTCTCCCTTGAGTTTGTGAACGTAAATCAGTAGCATAACCAAACATTTCTGATAAAGGAACACATGCATTAATAATTTTTCCTATAGATAAATCTTGCATTCCCTCAATAATACCTCGTCTACGATTTAAGTCACCTATTACATCTCCCATATACTCATCTGGAGTCTCAATTTCTACTTTCATAATAGGTTCTAACAAAATTGGTTTTGCTTGCTTAAAACCTTTTTTAAACGCTATAGCAGCGGCTAATTTAAAAGCTAATTCAGATGAATCAACATCATGGTAAGAACCAAAATAAAGACGTATACCAATATTCACTACTGGATAACCAGCTAATGGACCATACTTCAATTGTTCTTGAATACCTTTATCAATCGCCGAAATATACTCACTAGGTATTACTCCTCCTTTAATATCATTTATAAATAAATATTTCTCTTTTTCTGAATGTAATGGAAATAATTCTATAACAACATGCCCATACTGTCCTCTACCTCCTGACTGTTTAATATGTTTACCTTCAATATCTGTAACTTTTTCAAGAATTGTTTCACGATATGCTACTTGAGGTTGTCCAATATTTGCATCAACGCTAAATTCTCTTTTCATACGATCAACAATAATCTCTAAATGCAATTCCCCCATCCCAGATATAATCGTTTGATTCGATTCTTGATCAGTTCGAACTCGAAAAGAAGGATCTTCTTTTGCTAATCGCGCTAATGCTAAACCCATTTTTTCTTGATCTACTTTAGTTTTAGGCTCTACAGAAATAGATATAACTGGTTCAGGAAATTCCATACGTTCTAATATAATTGGATGATTAAGATTACATAATGTATCACCAGTTGTGACATCTTTTAAACCAATAGCTGCAGCTATATCTCCTGCATATACTTCTTTTATTTCTTCCCTTTTATTTGCATGCATTTGCACAATTCTTCCAAATCTTTCTTTTTGAGATTTTACAGAATTTAATACAGTATCTCCAGATTTTACCACTCCTGAATAAACACGAAAAAAAGTTAGATTACCTACAAACGGATCGTTAGCAATTTTAAAAGCTAAAGCAGAAAATGGCTCTTGATCATCTGAAGTTCTCAAGGATGGAGTTTGATTTTTATCATTTAAAATACCTTTAATATCTTGAATATCATTTGGAGCTGGCAAATATTCAACAATTGCATCCAATAAAGATTGAACGCCTTTATTTTTAAAAGCAGAACCACAAGTAATTAATATAATTTCATTATTTAAACAACGCTGTCTCAAAGCTGCTTTAATTTCACTTTCAGATAAATTTATTTCATTTAAATATTTGTCCAGTAAATCTTCATTTGCTTCTACTGCAGATTCAATTAAATTTTGATGCCATTTTTTTGATAATGCAACCATATTTTTTGGAATTTTATCATAATTAAATGTTAATCCTTGATCAGAATCTGTCCAATAAACAGCTTGCATTTTAATTAAATCAATTACACCAATAAAACTATCTTCTGAACCAATTGCTAACTGCAATGGAACTGGGTTAGCACCTAATCGTGTTTTAATTTGTTTTATAACTCTTAAGAAATTAGCCCCCATACGATCCATTTTATTTATAAAAGCTATACGTGGTACATTGTATTTATTTGCTTGACGCCATACAGTTTCAGATTGAGGTTGTACCCCTCCTACAGCACAATAAACCATTACAGCTCCATCTAGTACACGCATAGAACGCTCTACTTCAATTGTAAAATCTACATGTCCTGGCGTATCGATAATATTAATTCTATGTGGTTTAAACTGTTTGGCCATACCACTCCAAAAAGTTGTAGTAGCAGCTGAAGTGATAGTAATACCTCTTTCTTGCTCTTGTTCCATCCAATCCATAGTAGCAGCTCCGTCATGAACTTCGCCGATTTTATGATTGATCCCTGTATAAAATAAAATTCTCTCAGTAGTAGTAGTTTTGCCTGCATCTATATGAGCACTAATTCCAATGTTACGATATCGAGTAATAGGTGTTATACGAGACATTATCCTTCTCTCATTGTAAATTGTAAAACCTAGGCTGTATAAAGTTCAATTAAAACAATTATCTCACTTAACAATATTTAAATCAGATTAAAATCGTGATAATATTACCAACGATAATGAGCGAATGCTTTATTTGCTTCAGCAATTTTATGAACTTCTTCTTTTTTCTTAACTGCAGCACCTTTATTTTCTAACGCATCATATAATTCATTAGATAAACGTAAATACATAGATTTATCTGAACGTTTACGAGCAGATTCTACAATCCAACGCATAGCTAAAGCATTTCTTCTTACTGGTCTGACTTCTACAGGTACTTGATATGTAGATCCTCCAACGCGACGAGATTTAACTTCTACTATTGGTCTTACATTTTCTAAAGCTATCTCAAATGCTTCTAATTCATTTTTTTCACAACGTTTAGATAAATTTTTTAATGCAGTATATACAATAACTTCAGAAATAGACTTTTTTCCATCTATCATAAGAATATTAATAAATTTAGCTAGTAACTCTGAATGAAATTTTGGATCTGGCAAAATTTTACGAGTATTAATAATACGACGACGTGGCATATAGACTCCATGAAATTGTAAAATATATTAAATAAATAATCACTTTTATTATTTTTATTAAAGTATTTATACTTTTGTTTTTTTGACTCCATATTTAGAACGTCCTTGTTTTCGCTCTTTAACTCCCGCACAATCTAATGATCCTCTAACCACATGATACCTTACTCCGGGTAAATCTTTAACACGCCCTCCTCTTATTAAAATTACAGAATGCTCTTGTAAATTATGACCTTCCCCGCCAATATAAGCTGTGACTTCAAAACCGTTAGTAAGTCGTACACGACATACTTTACGCAATGCTGAATTAGGTTTTTTCGGTGTAGTAGTATAAACTCGAGTACATACGCCTCTTTTTTGTGGGCTTTTAGACAATGCTGGAACATTGCTTTTAGTAATTTTTCGTATACGAGGTTTACGGACCAATTGATTTACTGTGGCCATAAAAAAACTCCTATTTTTATATTGATAATCTGAAAATATCAAAATTTTATAAATAAAATATTTAGTATTTTCTGAAGAATTGTAGGATTGAGTTGATTAATAATGAAAATACATCAAAATTGTTACCAATTCATTTGTTTTTGATGTTTAAGTGTTAACGATACAAAATAAACATAGCTAATTAAATTAAATTTGCTAGAAATATTTTTCTGAATACCTCTTGCATAAACATCATCTTTAATAAGATATAATCTTACTGAAGATTGTATAAGTTGTTTTAAAAAAATGTTATTTTTTAATCCGATTAATACACCATCTTGAAGTCCTAAAAAATCATCAGATTTTTTTAGCATACTAATAATAAGATTTATATTAGTTTCAAAAGGAGATTTCATTAAAGTATGTAACATATTTTGATTAACCTTAAAAATTGATTATTAAATCAACATTATCTAATTTTAAACGTAATAAATATGCATCTAATATAGTGATATTTAATATAAATCGTGTATAATTATGTAATCCTCTATTTTTTAAAGAAGATTTACAACAATAAAACTCTTTAATATCATACATAGATAAAATAGAAAAAGCAGGTGTATAATCGCGAGATAAAATATTTGTTGATTTATAATTTTTAATTAATTGCAAAACTCCATCATTAATGAAGAATACACTTATTTTTTGAAAAACAGATGAAAGACCAAAAATAGAATCTAATCCTTCTCTGCCTAAACTAGTGCCATGCGGAGAATGAGAAAAAATAAACGCAATTTTATTCATTATAATTAATATACCAAATTAAAATTGTATTATACGATCAGAAAGTTTAATAGAATTCGCTAATTCTAATAAACCACTTAATTGAAAAAAAATTGCTAAATTGCCTATTTTACAAGGTCGATCAAAATATTTTTCGTTTTTAACAATTCCTCTTCTTAAAGCAGAACTATTGCAAACATATAATTTAACTTGATATTTCTTTTTAAGTTCTTGCCATGCGTGAATTAAATTAAATTCATCTGATGCAGGTGTAGTCATATTATTAGCATTATATACTCCATCTCCATAAAAAAATACACTGCATATCTTATTTTTAGTTTGAATTAAAGCATTACAAAATAAGAAAGCAGTACTTGCATTTTGAGTGCCATAAGCAGGTCCTGTCACCAATATTGTATAATTCATAACAAATATTTCATATTAAAATTATCAAATAATCTATTTATATATTTTATATACAATAAATCATGAATATAAATTCAAGTTAATCTACCGTATCTAATAATTCTATATCAAAAATTAACGTAGAATTTCCTGGTATTCCATTGACTGATTGTTTTCCATATGCTAAATTTGGAGGTATAACTAATTTAATTTTACCACCTTTTTGAATATATTTTAAACCTTCTTGCCAACCTAATATAACATTTTTTAACTTTAAAGAAACAGGTTTACCTTTTAAATAAGAATTATCAAATTCTATTCCATTAATTAAAGTACCTTTATAATGTACCGTGATTTTAGTATTGTTAGTAATTTTATTTCCTTCCCCTTGTTTTTCTATAAGATACAATAAGCCACTTGATGTTTTCTGAACGCCTTTTAATTTAGCAAAATTTTTCATATATAATATTCCCTGAATTAAATTATCTTGCAAATTTTTTTCAAATTCCATTTGAGTAACTTTTGTTAATTTTTTTTCAAATTCTTTTAGAATGACAGAAATCTCTTTATGTGATAACTTTAAATGACCAGAAATTGCATCTTTGACGCCTTCTATAAGGCTATTTTTATCAATATGAATTCCAATTTTATTTTGTGTTTCAAAAGATTGATTAAAGTAACTTCCTAATGAAACTCCTAAAGAATAACCTAATTTTTCATCATTATTATAAAATTGATTGTGACTCTCTATATGAGATGTTGAATTGGAATCAGATAAAGATTTTGACATGGAAAAAGATTTTGAAATTATACATGATAGTAATAAAATAAATATTGTTCTTTTAAGAAGAAAAAAAATCATTTTTTACTCCAAAAATCGATCTATGAAACATTTGATACGTTTCTCTAAAATACTTAAAAATAATTTTAATAAACATTTTAAAAGGTATAAGTTTTACGTATTACTATATCATTTTAGTATAAATATAATACATTAAACGGTATATTCTATAAAACTATAACTTATGTTTAATATTAAACAAAATCATTGAATTCAATGATTAAAAATTAATTTTTTATCTGAAAGATATAATTTTGTTTTAAACAAATTATATGATTAAAACAAAATTAAATAGTTTAATTACACATAGCAATAAAAAATATTATTTCTATATAAAAATTATTTTTTTAAAAAAATATATTCCGTAATTTTTATATATAAAATAGATAATATTAATATTATATTAATTAGTCATGCATATTTTATTTATCAATTAAATGAAATAAAAAAATCATTTCTTATGATATTTATATAAAATATTTTAATTATTAATATCATAAATACATTTCTTGTATTAAAAATTTTTGAAATATTACAGGTCGCGCATTAAAATATAATATATTTACAAGTATATATCATAAAAATAAATTTTTATGCAAATAATAAATTTTAAAATAAGTATACTTTCATATCATTAAAAAATATCCAGAAGATAATTTATTCTATATATGGAATAATATTTCTTAATATATTATATTTACTGATTTTTTAATTATAAAATTGAGAACAATTTTTATATTAATGTTACATATACTAATTTTAAGCGCATAAATGATGTATGATTATTTAATATTAATTTCTAAACAAATTGATTATTCTTGTAATTTCAAAAATATTTAAAAATATTTTCATTCTATATAAAAACAAAATATATATCTAAAGTATAATTATAACAAGTAATTATTGTCTTTGTACGAATGATATATTTTATATAAATAATATAAAATAATCTTTAGACAATTTTGTAGATTATAAATTTTAAACTTTTTACTAAAATATATAAAAAATTATATTTATCTGATTATTTTATTGCTAAAAATATAGTATGACTAGTCAAAATTACTAAAAATATCTCTAAAATAATAAAAAAATTTTAAATCAAGATAAAATATACATTATATTTTATTAAAATTAAACTTATTTAATAATATATTAAAAATTTATAAAATATTTATTCAGCTAATCAGAATATAAATCATATATTAATCTAATTATTTCATAATTAATTATGTTGTATATGTTTTTTATAAAAAACGTACTATATTTATAGTATGATTATAGAATTTATAAAAGGTAAAAACAATGAAAGATATGAATCGAATAGGACTAACTTGGATTAGTTTTTTGTCATATGCTTTTACAGGTGCATTAGTTGTAGTCACAGGAATGATTATAGGTAATATTTCTGATTATTTTAATGTGTCTATAGCTGAAATGAGTAATACATTTACTTTTTTAAATGCAGGAATATTAATAGCGATATTTTTAAATTCTTGGCTAATAGAAATTATATCATTAAAAAAACAACTAATTTATGGATTTATACTAACCATTATATCCATCATTAGCATAGCGCTATTTCATAATTTATTATTTTTTTCAATCAATATGTTTATACTTGGATTAGTTAGTGGTATTACAATGTCTATAGGTACATTTATTATTACACATTTATATTTAGATTCTAAAAGAAGTTCAAAATTGTTATTAACTGATTCATTTTTTAGTATGTCTGGAATGATATTTCCAATTATTACAGCCTATCTTTTAGAAAAAAAAATCATTTGGTACTGGACTTATATATTTATAGGAATAATCTATTTTATAATTTTTCTGCTTACTATAAATTTAAACTTTGATAAATTAAAAATGAGCATTAAAAATATTCAACAAAAAAAAGAAAAATGGAATTTAAATATATTATTATTGTCAATATCAGCATTATTATATATTTTAGGACAATTGAGTTTTATCTCATGGGTACCTCAATATTCTACAAATATTATGCATATGGATATTAAAAAAACTGGTTCTTTAGTTAGTAGCTTTTGGATGTCTTATATGATTGGTATGTGGTTTTTTAGTTTTATTATTAAATTTTTTGATTTACATCGCATTTTTATTTTTCTTACTGGAATTTCTACTCTATTAATGTATTTTTTTATTCATAGTGAAAGTTTTATAAAACAACAGTTCATGATTATTAGTTTAGGTTTTTTTTCAAGTGCAATTTATACGATTATTATTACGTTAGCATCATTACAAACAAAGCATCCTTCTCCAAAATTAATAAATATAATTTTATTATTTGGAACGATCGGGACTTTGCTGACATTTATTGTTAGTGGGCCAATAGTAAAATATAAAGGATTATATACTACTTTAATTAATGCCAATATATTATATGGGATCGTTTTTTTTCTATCTGTATTAATTTATCACAACAAAAAATATCAAAACATAAAATAAATGTATTAATAAATTATATATGTTACTGATCTTGCATAAATTATAAATTTAAAAATAAACTAGAAGAAAACTGTTCTGGTTTATTTATTAAATGTATTCAAATGCTATTAAACCTAATTTATCATATATATTTTTTAAAGTTTTTTTAGATTTTAATTGTGCTTTAATTGCTCCATCATAAGCAATTTTTTTTAAATAAGATTCATCACTACGATAATTATAATAAGATTTTTGTAAATTGTTTAAACATTTATATACACAATCTATAACAATTTTTTTAAATTCAGAATACATGACACCTTCTAGCTCTTTTAATAATATCTTAATATCTTTATTAGTAACAGCAGAAAGAATTTCTAATAAATTTGAAATACCTGGTTTTTTATTTATATCATGATATATTTTAGATGGTATTTCTGAATCAGTGACAGCATTTTTTATTTTTAACATAATAGAATACATATCATCTAGTAAATAAATGACATTTTTATGATTTATATCAGATTTAGACATTTTTTTTTCAGGTTCTAATAAAGACATAATTTTAGAACCATATTGAGTAATTAATGATTCAGGAATTGTGAATATATTGCCATATAAATAATTAACACGTCTAGCTATATTTCTTGTTAATTCTATATGTTGTTTTTGATCTTCTCCTACTGGGACGAAATTAGTTTGATATAATAAAATATCTGCTGCCATTAAGATAGGATAATTTAACAAAGCTGCTTTAATTGATTTTACAGAAGTATTATTTGAACATCTTTTTGTTTTAAATTGTGTCATGCGTAATAATTCTGAAAATTCACTAAAACAATTTAAAATCCAATTTAATTGACTATGTTGATATACATGCGATTGAACAAAAATAATACTTTTATTTGGATCTACGCCACAAGCTAAATAAAAAGATAACGTATCTAATATTAATTTATTTAAACTAAATATATTTTTTTTTATATTAGTTAATGCATGTAAATCTGCGACACAATACAAACAATCATAATTATTTTGCATACTAGACCAATGACGCATTGTACCTATATAATTTCCAAGAGTTAAATTTCCAGAAGGTTGAACTGCGCTGAATAAAATAGGTTTAGTTAAAATCATATGATTCCTATATTGTTTTTAAAAGAGTTAATGAACAAATCTTGAATAAGATTGGTTTAATTCTATTCGAATTTTTTTAATAATTAATTCATAATTAGAATATTTAAATAATCCGGAACCAATCACAAAAACATTTGCTCCAGAACATGCTATTTCAGCGATATTTTCTAATTTAATTCCTCCATCTACTTCTAAAAGAATATCTAAAAAATTAGAATCAATAATTTTTTTTACTTCACGTATTTTATTAAAAGTCGATGGTAAAAAAGTTTGATTACTAAATCCTGGATTAACTGACATTAATAAAATTAAATCTAGTTTTTCTAGCACATAATCTAAAACATTAAGCGGAGTGGCTGGATTAAGTGCTAATCCAGCTTTGCATCCATGTTCTTTAATTAAATTTAATGTTCGTTCAACATGTAATGTTGCCTCTGGATGAAAAGTTATAAATGTTGCTCCTGCTTTAGCAAATAAAGGGATTAAATTATCTACTGGCTTAATCATCAAATGTACATCAATAGGAACTGTAATATTATAATTTCGCAATGATTGTAAAATCATAGGACCCATAGTTAAATTAGGTACATAATGATTATCCATAACATCAAAGTGTATTAAATCACTTCCTGCATCTATTACTTTTTTTGTATCTTCTCCTAAACGCGCAAAATCAGCAGATAGAATTGATGGAGCTAAAAAAAACTTTTGCATTTTATTTTCTCATCTATAATATATATTAATCTAAAATTATAGAAATAATATTATTGAAAACATTTGAATATTTAAATGAATAATATTTGAAATATATAAATGATTTTGATGTTTCTTATAAAAAATATTAAATAAAGTATCTAAAAGTATTTTTTATGATTTAAAAATTTTATATATTTTAATACAAATTAAAATGTAATAAAAAATATTTTATTAAAAAATTAATAATACTTTTATTTTCTATATTGTATTAATATAATTAAATATTTAACTACATATTTTATTTATAGAATATACGCAAAATATTTTTAAAAATGTTTAATACTTATATTATATGTAACATTATTTTATGAAAATTATACGTTTTCTATAAATGATAATAAAAAATAAAAGAATAAAAAAGTATATTCTATAACTAAAATTAATATCAATATTATTAAAATAATTACTGAGAACGCTTAATAGCACTCAAAATAATATTTTTATCTATATTACTATAAATTTTTGCTTGTCCAATAGATATTGGTAAAACTAACCTAATTTCTCCTGAAATCACTTTCTTATCTCTCATCATATAAGGTAAATATGATGCTGCTGACATATTTTTCGGGCCTTTAATAGGTAAACCAATTCTTTTTAATAAAATTAATATCCTTTTAAGATCTTGTTTGTCAAGATATCCAAGTAATTCAGAAGTACGTGCCGCCATAATCATCCCTACTGAAACAGCTTCTCCATGAAGCCAATTACCATAACCTGAATGAACTTCTATAGCATGTCCAAATGTATGACCAAGATTTAATAATGCTCGCAAATTTTTTTCGCGTTCATCTAAAGAAATTAAATATGATTTAAGTTCACAACATTTTTTTATACAATAAGATATAGCTTGATCATCTAATGATAGTATTAATTGAATATTTTCTTCTAACCAATAAAAAAATGGTTCATCTAAAATCACCGCATATTTTACAACTTCAGCTATTCCTGATATTAATTCATTATAAGGTAAACTTTTTAAATAATTAACATTAATAATTACAGAAGATGGTTGCCAAAAAGAACCAATCATATTTTTACCTAACAAATGATTTACAGATGTTTTTCCTCCTACTGCAGCATCTACTTGAGATAAAAGTGTAGTAGGAATTTGAATAAATCGTACGCCTCTTTGATAAATAGAAGCTGCAAATCCAGTTATATCTCCTATTACACCGCCTCCTAATGCAATTAATGTAGTATCACGAGAATGTTTTTTTTCTAATAAAGCAGAAAGAATCAATTCCATTTCATTTAATGTTTTATATTGTTCACCATCAGATAAAATAATTTGATCAATTTTAATTCCTGATTTTCTTAAATGAAAAAGAACATGATCTTTAAATAGATTAGCTAATTTTTTATTCGTAACTAACATAGCTTGATTTCCAGGCTTTAAAGGCCAAAAAATATTATCTTTTTCGATAATATTAGAACCTATACTAATAGGATAGCTACGTTTTCCTAGATCAACTTTTAATTGTTCCATAACATTTCAATGCTCCATTCATTTTTCATACTAAAACTGTTATTATATTTCTTTCAATAAACGAATAATATTAAAAGCTACAGATTTAGCAGTTTGCTCATCAGTTTGAATTTTAATATCTGCAATTGATTCATATAAAGGATTTCTTTCATTAGCTAAATTTTCTAATATAACACGATTAGAAGAAGAAACTTGTAATAATGGTCTTGATTTATCACGTTTAGTGCGTACTAATTGTTTTTCAATAGTCGTTTCTAAGTATATTACAATTCCACGTGCTGATAAAATATTGCGATTTTCTTTAAAATTTACTGATCCACCTCCTGTAGCAAGCACAATTCCTTTTTTAGCAGTCAGTTCAGCTATAATTTTTTTTTCTCTTAAGCGAAAACCTTTTTCTCCTTCTACATCAAAAACCCAACTTATATCAGCTCCAGTGCGTTTTTCAATTTCTTGATCAGAATCAAAAAATTCCATATTTAGTTTTTGAGATAATTGACGACCAATAGTACTTTTTCCAGCACCCATAGGTCCAATTAGAAAAATATTTTTTTTGTCTGCCATATTATTTTTAATTACTAAGATAATTCGTGAACAATGCCAGTTTTTAAAATATTTATGCTGGCGAGAAATAAATATATATTATAGTAAAATATAGTAAGAAATAAATTATTTCAATAAAATATATTTTATCAGGATTAGTATAATTTGTTTTAATTTTATTAAAAAACAAATATCTTCATTTAAATACCTAAAACATTTTAAAAAATGTTATCATATTTTTTAAAAATAATTTTTTAATTAATACTTGACTCAGTTTAGATCTTTTGATTATTATTAAATAATAAATAAAAAAATGAAATCGGTGAGGTGTCCGAGAGGCTGAAGGAGCACGTCTGGAAAGCGTGTATATGGAAACGTATCAAGGGTTCGAATCCCTTTCTCACCAAAAACAATAAAATTCTTATAATAAAGTTGATTCTAAAGCTATTTTAATCATATCATGAAAACTAGATTCTCTTGATTCAGATGAAAGAGATTCTTTTTTAATCATATGATCTGATACTGTACATATTGATAACGCTTTCACATGAAATTCAGCAGCTACCGAATATATTCCTGCTGTTTCCATATCTATTCCGATAATGTTATATTTCTTTAAAAGATTAAGCATTCCAATATCTTCATTATAAAAAGAATCAGTAGTAAAAAAATTTCCAATAGAAATTGAAATATTCATTTTTTTTGCAATTTTTGCTGTATTATAAATCATATCAAAATCCGCAATAGCAGCAAAATCATGATTATTAAATTTTATTCTATTAATTTTAGAATCAGTACATGCTCCCATACTAATCACGATGTCACGTAAATTTATATCATCTCGCACGGCCCCACAAGTTCCTATACGAATAATTTTTTTAACATTAAACTCAGTAATCAATTCTCGACTATAGAGAGAAGCAGATGGAATACCTATTCCATGACTCATTATTGATATTTTTTTATTTTTATATAATCCAGTATAAGCTAACATTAAACGTGTATTATTAATTTGAACATATTTATTTAAATATTTTTCAGCAATATATTTTGCACGAACTGGATCTCCTGGCATAAGAACTATATCTGCAAAATCATTTTTTTTACTAGTAATATGAGGTGTAGACACTAATTGATTCCTTTTAAAAAAATAAAAAAGTATTAAATAAATATTTAAATCATACTTTTACCATATGACATATTAGACAATAAAAAATATTTTGCAATAGTTTGACCTATATCCGCAAAAGTTTTACGATGACCTAAAAATTTTTTTTCAAGATTTGGTGAATATATTAATATCGGCACATTTTCACGAGTATGATCAGTTCCATTCCAGGTTGGATCACATCCGTGATCTGCAGTTAAAATTAATATATCGTTTTCTTTTACTAGTTCAATAATTTTAGATAACTTTTTATCAAAAAATTCTAATCCTTTAGCATACCCAATAACGTCACGACGATGCCCCCAATTAGAATCAAAATCTACTAAATTTGTAAAAACTAATGTATTATTTGTGGAGTTTTTTATTTCTTGAATAGTTTGATTACACAATTCATTTAAACCTGTAGATTTAATATTTTTACTAATTCCTACTCCAGAATAAATATCTGATACTTTTCCAATTGCAATTACTTTGCCTTTTTTTTCATTAATAAGTTTTTGCATAACTGTAGTTGAAAAAGGTTTAATTGAAAAATCACGTCTATTACCTGTACGTTGAAAATTTGATTGATTATCTCCAATAAATGGTCTTGCAATAACTCGTGCAATTTTATATTTTTTTTTATCTAAAAAATAACGAATATTTTGACATAATTTATATAAATTAGATAAACCAAAAAAAATTTCATGACATGCGATTTGTAAAACAGAATCTGCAGAAGTATATATAATCGGTTTTTTAGTTCGAATATGCTCTTCTCCTAAATTTTGAATAATCTCAGTGCCTGATGCATGGCAATTACCTAAAATACCTGTTATATTATTTGAATTAACAATGTAATTTAAAATATCTTCAGGAAAACTATTGTTTTTTTTTACAAAATAAAACCAATCCTCTAAAACTGGAACTCCTGCTAGTTCCCAATGTCCTGAAGTAGTATCTTTTCCAGAAGAAATTTCACTAGCAAATCCATAACTGCCAAGGAGATGGACATTATCATTAAATCCTAATAATTTTTGTTTCGATGATGCTCTAGCAGCATGTGTAATACCTAATTTTATTAAATTTGGAATATATAAACCACCTTGTCTTTTAATATCATCTGCTTCTCCTAAAAAACACTTTTCTGCTATATGTCCAAATGTATTTGCTCCAACATCATTAAATTTATAAGCATCAGCACTAGAACCAATTCCCAAAGAATCTAAAACAATTAAAAAAATTCGTTTCATATTAGAATTCCAAGAATGTATTATAAAATATAACTATTGAAAAATTTTTAAAATTATTTCTATTTTCGTACTTTATCGAAAATAATATCATTATGTTGATTCATAACTATATTTAAATTTGCAACGCTAGGAGCTAAATATATTAAATAATTATTCGTATCATAAGCTAAATAAGAATTATATTTTTTTTTAAACTCATTAATACTATAATGATTTTTGCAATTAATCCAACGAGCAAGAACAATATTAACTTTTTTATATATTGCATCTATATTATACTCAACTTTTAAACGTTCAATTACTACATCAAACTGTAATATTCCAATAGCACCTACAATACAATCATTATTTAGAATTGAACGAAATACTTGAATTGTTCCTTCTTCAGATAGTTCTATTAAACCTTTTTTTAATTGTTTTTGTTTCAAAGGATTTATTAAATAAATTTGACGAAATATTTCTGGAGCAAAAATTGGCATATCAATAAATTTAATATCTTCTCCTTCTGTAAATGTATCTCCAATTTTAATAGTTCCATGATTATGCAATCCTATGATATCACCAGGATAAGCTTCTTGAATTGATATTCTTTCTCCAGCTAAAAAAGAAAAAGCATCAGAAATAGTTATATATTTATTGATTCTTATATGTTTTAACTTTATTCCTTTTTTATATTTTCCTGAGACAATTCTCATAAAAGCCATTCTATCTCGATGCTTTAAATCCATATTAGCTTGTATTTTAAATACAAAACCAGTAAATTTTTTTTCTTGAGGATAAATAAAACGTTTATTACTTTTACGGTATATAGGATACGGAGCCCAATTTATTAAAGCATTTAATATATGATCAATACCAAACTCTCCAAGTGCACTACCAAAAAAAATAGGAGTATCTATTGCTTGTAAAAATTTTTTATGATTATACTTAGCATATATGTATATAATTAATTCTAATTCTTTGTATATATGTTTACATATATCTAATCCAAGTGTTTTTTTTAAAACAGGTACATTAGAAAAATCGATAAAATTTTTAAGAAAGTAAGATTTATTTTTTGAAAATTTATTTTTATAAAAATAAATTATTTTTTCATATATATGGTATACCCCTTGAAAATCTTTTCCACAACTAATAGGCCAGGTAATAGGAATACAGTTGATTTTTAATTCATTTTCAATTTCGTCAAGTAATGATATTGGATCACGACTATCACGATCTAATTTATTAATAAAAGTGATGATAGGAGTGTTATTAACACGCGTAACTTCTATAAGTTTTTTAGTTCTTTCTTCTATACCCTTAGCTGCATCAATTACAACTAAACAACAATCTACTGCAGTAAGAATACGATATGTATCTTCTGAAAAATCTTGATGACCTGGAGTATCTAATAGATTGATTAAAATATTTTTATATGTAAATTGCATAACAGAAGTAGTAACAGAAATACCACGTTTTTTTTCAATATTCATCCAATCTGATTTAGCATAATTTTGATTTCCTCTACCTTTAATGACCCCAGAAATATGAATTGCTTTTCCAAGTAATAGCATTTTTTCCGTAATAGTAGTCTTTCCAGCATCAGGGTGAGAAATAATGGCAAAAGTTCTTCTTTTAGTCAATTCATTGGTGTAATTTTTATCCAACATATACATACTCATTTAAAACATTTAATCAAAAATTTATAATAATATTTATAAAATATTACTTATTCATAATAAATATATAAGATTTTTATTAATTTAGTATAATTGCATTATAAAATGATGATATAAAAATTAAGAAAATAAAAATCAATATTTTTAAATACTTTAAAAATATTTATAATAATACTTTAAAGTGCTAGTATTTTATTCAATAACACAATTTTTTTTAAATATAACAATATCCTATATAAATTAATAAAATGAATGCGCTCCTCGTGTATGTTCCGTTTCATCAGATACTTTTTTTATTTCAGGAAACTTAGATAATAATTTTTTTTCTACTATTTCTTTTACAGTTGATCCTATCATTGAACAACCATTACAACCACCACTAAATCTAATTATAGCTGTTCCATATTTATCTAGTTTAATAAAATGAACTTGTCCTCCATGCATTGCTAATTGAGAATTAATTTCTATACTTAAAAATTTTTGTATTTTTTCTGTTAATGAAGATGGTTTTATTTCATAATTAGTTTTTGCATAAGGAGCTTTAAAAGTTAATTGAGAACTAATTTGATCAGTGACTAAATTAATTTCTGAATCTTTCAAATAACTAATTAATTCTTTATTAATATAAACAAAAAATTTATTATATTTTAATTGAATATCTACTTGATCTTCAATTTCATCTTGATGCAAAAATGCGAGGCCACATTCTGCATTGTTTGTTCCTGGGTGTAATATAAAAACTCTTATTTGTGTGCCAATAGGTTCGCGAGATAAAAGAGATAAAAGATATTTTTGTGCATTTTCGGAAATAGTAATCATGAGAATTATTTTAATCAATTTGAAATAAATAATTTTACTAATTTATTAAAATAAACACAAGAAAATTTAAATTTAATATTATATATATCATTTTTACAAGAGTCTTTAAAAAAATGACAAATCTTTATTGGGATACAATAGGAACAGGAAAAATTAATATAGTTTTTTTAAATGGATGGGGGATTAGCTCAAAAATTTGGTTTTTTATTATCAAAAAACTAAAATATGATTTTAAATTTTATTTAATTGATTTACCTGGATCAGGAAAAAATAACACTCTTATGCCAGAAAAAATAGATAAAATTATGAAAATATTATATAAAATAATACCACAAAATGCGATATTGATCGGGTGGTCTATTGGAGGATTAATTGTTAATTATTTTGCATTATGTTACCCTAAACATAGTTTAGCGTTAATTAATGTAGCATCGTCACCTTGTTTCATAGAAAAAAAAAACTGGCCTGGTATAAAAAAAAATGTAATAAATAAATTTTATTTTTATCTAAAAACAAAATACTATAAAACAATAAATAATTTTTTAAATATAGAACAAATTACTTCTAAACAATCTACTGAAGATATTAATATACTCAAAATAATTTTATCCTCTGAACCTCAACCTAATTTAGAATTATTAAATAATAATTTAGAAATGATGTTTTCATTTGATTTACGTGAAGATATCATGTGTTTAAAAATGCCTATATTAAGAATATATGGAGAATTAGATAATTTAATACCTAAAAAAATAGCATATATACTTGATAAAAAATGGCCTAGTACTCATTCAATAATTATAAAAAAATCTGCTCATGCCCCATTTATTACACATAAAAATCAATTTTGTTCTATTTTATTAAATTTTACTAAATCTTTATAAAGAATATAAAAAATAGCCCTAATATTAGGGCTATTTTAAAAAATATTTTTATAATTGAATCAGTATAATTAAAAAGGAATGTCATCATCAAAATCTATTTCTGCAGAATTATGAACAAGATCCGTTGTTGAGTTATGTGAGGTTAAACCTTTTTTAAAATCTACTTGATCTGTTTTTTTTATTTTTTCTTCAGAATGATTATTTTCTTGAGTTGATAAATTTTGTAAATGAATGTTTCGACTACCTAACATTTGCATAGTACCACCAATATTTACAATAACCTCTGTAGTATAACGCTCAATGCCATTTTGATCTTGCCATTTTCTTGTTTGTAAAGCTCCTTCAATGTATATTTGAGAACCTTTTCGAAGATATTCTCCTGCAATTTCCGCTAATTTACCAAATAATACTATTCTATGCCATTCTGTTTTTTCTTTATTTTCTCCTGTATTTTTATCTTTCCAATTTTCTGAAGTCGCTAATGTCATATTAACTACTGCATTACCATTTGGCATATAACGCACTTCAGGATCTTGACCTAAATGCCCAATTAAAATAACTTTATTTACGCCTCGACTAGCCATAATATTAACTCCATTTTCTAAGCATGGTAATAATATATTTATATATTATTTTAAATTATACATGTTAAAAATTTTATTTAATATGATCAAACGTATAAAGATGCTATATTATTTTTTAAACATCTGAACATGTATTAAGTATTTAAGTCTTATGAATGCTAATCATTTATATATTAATAATATTAAAAATTTTATATTATTAAAACAATATTAATATTTTTTATTACAATGATTTTGTTTTATTTTAAGTTAATTTTTATTAAAAAATTTTGAATAAAGCTTAATATTTTAAATACATGACAACTTGATTAAAATTATATAACACAATAATCATGCATGATTTAATAACACAAAATATTTTACTTAATGTATATTAAGTATATTTTTCAGTTATTCATTTTATGTCATAGAAATAAAATATAAAAATACAAAATATTTTGAAAATGACTAAAAGTAGATTAGTCTATAGAACGTGTATTATTGCAATATTACGATATAATTTCATATAGATTCACTAAATAATGGTATATGCAATAAATATGACTAAAAATAAATTATATTTCAATCAAATTAATAAATTTAAAATTCCACCACATTCTTTAGAAGCAGAACAATCAGTATTAGGTGGATTAATGCTAGATAATGAACAATGGGATAGTGTATCAGAACATGTAGTTGCTGATGATTTTTTTAGCAAACCTCATCAATTAATCTTTCAAGAAATGCAAAAACTTCTTGATTCAGGACATCCAATAGATTTAATTACTCTTTCTGAATCTTTAGAGCAAAAAGGAAAATTAGAAAGCGTCGGTAGATTTTCTTATCTAGCAGAATTATCAAAAAATACACCTAGTACAGCTAATATTATTGCATATGCTGATATTGTTCGAGAACGAGCTATAGTAAGAGAAATGATATTAGTAGCTAACAAAATCGCTAATGCTGGATATGATACGCAAGGTAGGAAGAGTGAAGAATTATTAGATTATGCAGAATCTAGTGTTTTCAAAATTGCAGAAAAACGTTTTAAAAAAGACTCAGGACCCAAAAATATTGAACAAATTCTCGATGAAACTATTACTAGTATTGAAAAATTATTTTTATCACCGCATGACGGGGTAACAGGAATTAATACTGGATATCAAGATTTAAATAAAAAAACATCGGGTCTTCAACGTTCTGAATTAATTATTATCGCGGCTAGACCATCTATGGGAAAAACAACATTTGCTATGAATTTATGTGAAAATGCTGCTATGCTATATGATAAACCTGTATTAATATTCAGCTTAGAAATGCCTGGTGAACAAATTATGATGCGAATGCTGGCTTCTTTGTCACGTGTCAATCAAGCAAGAATTAGAACTGGACAATTAAACGATGAAGATTGGGCGCGAATATCTGGAACTATTAATATATTGCTTAAAAAAAAGAATATTTATATCGATGATTCTTCAGCACTAACACCTAGCGAAGTTCGTTCACGAGCTCGTCGTATTTATCGTGAACATAATGGATTAACTTTAATTATGGTTGATTATTTACAGTTAATGAGAGTGCCTTCACTATCTGAAAATCGTACTCTTGAAATTGCAGAAATATCTAGAACTTTAAAAGCATTAGCCAAAGAGTTACAAGTGCCAGTAATAGCATTATCACAACTTAATCGTTCTTTAGAACAAAGATCAGATAAACGACCAGTGAATTCTGATTTACGTGAATCTGGTTCTTTAGAGCAAGATGCAGATTTAATAATGTTTATATATCGTGATGAAATTTACAATGAGAACAGTGATTTTAAGGGAATAGCTGAAATTATAATAGGAAAACAGAGAAATGGTCCTATTGGTACAATTCGTTTAACGTTTAATGGACATTGGTCTAGATTTGATAATTATTCAGGCCCTAAATATGATTAAATATTATATCTATTTTAAATAAATTAATCTTCATTAGTTTATCAATTTAAAAATCAATGATTAAATTACAAAAAATATTTTTTTAATTATTTCAATTTTTTAATTATATATAAAAAATCAATTTTTTATCAAAAATATTTAAAAAATAAAATAATTAAAATAATATATTTTTTATACTAAAAATATGAGTGTTGTCACATCTTAAACATATTTTTTAAAAATTAACTATAAGATAAAATATGACTAAAAAAATAAATATTAAAATTGGAATCGTTATGGATTCTATTAAATCAATTAATCTTCAAAAAGATTCAAGTTTTGCTATCATATTAGAAGCTCAAAAAAGAAATCATATTATACATTATATGGAGCTAAATGATCTTTATTTAATAAAAGATATTCCATATGCGAGGAGCAGAATTATAGTAGTTAAAAAAAATATAGAACAATGGTATCAATTTACTCAAGAACAGCATATTTCTTTAAGTGAATTAGATGTTATTCTAATGAGAAAAGATCCACCATTTAATACTGAATTTATTTATTCAACATACATTTTAGAACGTGCAGAAAAAATGGGTGTATTGGTGATTAATAAACCTCAAAGTTTGCGAGATTGTAATGAAAAAATGTTTATATCATGGTTTCCTGAATTAACTACGAATACTTTAGTTACAAGAAACATTAATCAAATTCGTCAATTCTGGAAAAAAAATCAAGATATTATAATTAAACCACTTGATGGCATGGGTGGTACTAATATTTTTCACATCAAAAAATATGATCCAAACTTCTCAGTTATTGCAGAAATAATGACTCATTATGAAACAAAATATTGTATGATACAAAATTATCTATCAGATATACAATTTGGAGATAAAAGAATTTTAATTATTAATGGCAAAGCTGTACCGTGGTGTTTGGCTAGAATTGCAAAAACTGGAGAAACAAGAGCCAATTTAGCTGCTGGTGGAACAGGAAAAATACAACCTTTAAGTGATACAGACTGGAAAATTGCTAATATTGTATCTCCTGTTTTGAAAAAAAAAGGTTTAATTATTGTTGGTTTAGATGTTATAGGAGACAAATTAATAGAAATTAATGTGACAAGTCCAACTTGTATTTGTGAAATTGAATTAGCAAAAAATATCTCTATTACTAGTATGTTATTAGATTATATTGAACGGCATATATAATATTAAAGATTATAATATGATAATACTTGCATTTGATTTTGGAATTAAAAAAATTGGAGTAGCTGTAGGAGAAAATATTATCAAAAAAGGAAGACCTTTAAAATTTTTACATGCTCACAACGGATATCCTAATTGGTATTCAGTGCAATCTTTAATAAATCTTTGGGAACCGAAATTAATTATTGTAGGTTTACCTTTAAATATAAATGGAACAAAACAAACGATAACTAACAAATCAGAAAAATTTGCTAATTTATTACAATCTAAATTTAATATTACTGTTAAAATGCATGATGAACGATTAACTACTGTAGAAGCTAAATCAATTATGTTTTATAAATATGGTTTTAAATCTCTTAAAAAAATAGATAACATTCATTCTTATGCTGCTGTAATTATACTAGAAAGTTGGTTGAATCGAAATGTTAATAAATAAATATTTTATTAACATTTAATCTTATTAAGATTAATAAAAAATAATATATTTTATAAAATATAAATTTATAATTATATCATTTTATTAATCAAAATATTAATTTAGATTAATATACTAAACGTTATATAAAAACATTTTCATAATAAATATATAAAATAGATTATATTTTTATAGTAGTATTATTAATAAATTTCATTTTTTCAAAAAGATAAATATTTTTATGTTTAACTTACCATATATTAGTTTATATATTCACATTCCTTGGTGTATCAAAAAATGTGGATATTGCGATTTTTATTCATATGTCAGTAAAGAAAAAATTCCTGAAGAAAAATACATTGATCATGTATTAAAAGATTTTGAAATCGATGTATTAAAAGTTAATAATAGAAAAATTAATACAATTTTTATTGGAGGAGGAACTCCTAGTTTATTAAAAATCAGTTCTATTAAAAAATTATTATTAGGTATTAAAAAAAGATTTATCATTACTGATAATGTAGAAATTACTATAGAAGCCAATCCTAAAATACTAGAATATCAAAACTTTATTTATTATAAAAATATTGGTATTAATCGTTTATCGTTAGGGATTCAAACATTTAATTCGTATTTATTAAAAAAAATTGAACGCACTTATAATAAACAAGAAGCAATATCTGCTATTTTGGAAGCAAAAAAAAATTATTCAAATTTTAATTTAGATTTAATGTATGGTTTGCCTGATCAAACATTAGCAGATTCATTATTAGATTTAAATATAGCTATTCAGTATAATCCATCGCATATATCATGGTATCAATTTACAGTAGAACCTAATACTATATTTTATGCAAAAAATATATCCTTACCAAATGAACATTTAATTTTTCAAATGTTTATTGAAGGTGAAAAATTATTAAAAAAATCAGGATATAAAAAATATGAAATATCTTCATATTCAAAAAATCATTATCAATGCAAACATAATTTGAATTATTGGAATTTTGGTGATTATATAGGTATTGGTTGTAGCGCTCATGGGAAAATTACTCAAAAAAATGGAAAAATTATAAGAACTATTAAACATAAAAATGTTAATCATTTTTTAAATGGTCACTATCTTCATTCAATAAATATAGTATCTGAAAAAGAAAAAATTATTGAATATTTTATGAACCTTGCAAGATTATACAAGCCAGTTTTAAAAAAACATTTTAGTAAAATGACTAATATTCATATAAATATGATAGAACAAAATATTCAAATAGCTAAAAAAGAAGGTTTTATAATTGATCATGTAAATTATTGGTATATAACTAAGAAAGGAAAACTGTTTTTAAATATATTACTAGAAATTTTTTTACATTAAATATTATTATATTGTTTGAAACATTAAATCAAAAACGTGATTACCTTTTAAACGAGCTTTATTTTCAAACTTGGTCATGATACGAAACGTAGAACGTACAGTGAAATCATTATTTTTAGATAAGTTACAATATTGATGAATATTTTTAATTTCATTTAATATATCAAAAGCATATGATTCAGAATCAGTCGCAATCTGCAAGATACCATTTATTATTAATTTTGTTGCAACAATTTTTAAAAATTTTTTCTTTAATAATCTTCTTTTATGATGGCGTTTTTTATCCCAAGGATCTGGAAAAAAAATTTGTACAACAGATAAAATATGATTTGGAATCATATATTTTATTACTTCAATCGCATCATAATAAATAATTTTTAAATTTTTAATCTTATAAAGATATGCTAAATTTAAACATGATCCTATTCCAGATTTATATACTTCTATTCCTAAAAAATTTTTTTTAGGATAATTAATCGCATTATGGATTATATTCTCCCCTGAACCAAATCCAATTTCTAAAACTAATGGATCTTGAGAATTAAATATAGATTCTAAATTCAGTAAATTCATTTGAAAATCAATACCAATATGAGTCCAATATTTCTGAATTGCATTAATTTGGGAAATAGTAAGACGATTATTACGAGAAGCAAAACTATGAATTTCACGCATAAAAGTACCGTCTTTTTTATATTTTAGTGTGAAAATATTATTGTTCATAATTTATTTATTCTATGATATAAGTGGAGAAATAATTTTATAGTTTTAATAAAAATATTCGAATATAATTATTTTTAAAATATTAAACATTTCTATATTATGGTATTAATAATATAATGGCAAATTATTGTTTTTCTCAATTAATAATAAATTGGCACCATAATTATGGTCGAAAAAATTTACCATGGCAAAAAAATAAAACATTATATAAGATCTGGATATCTGAAATAATGCTACAACAAACTACAGTAAAAACTGTTATTCCTTATTTTAAAAAATTTATATACTACTTTCCTAATATAAATACTCTTAGTACAAGTAAATTAGATAGCATCTTATATTGCTGGAGTGGCCTTGGATATTATAATAGAGCAAAAAATATTTATAAATCAGCACAAATCATCACTACAGAATATAATGGAACCTTTCCACATGAATTTGTAAATGTTCTAAAATTACCAGGAATAGGTAGATCGACAGCAGGAGCTATTTTATCTTTATCATTAAATTTTTATTATCCTATATTGGATGGGAATGTTAAAAGAATTTTAATTCGTTATTATGGTATTATTAGTTCTTTAACAGATAAAATAATAGAAAAAAAATTATGGACAATAATTGAATTAATTACACCAATACATAATACTGGGTCATTTAATCAAGGTATGATGGATTTGGGTGCATTAATTTGTACACGTACTAAACCAAAATGTGAATTTTGTCCATTAAACAAGAAATGTATTACAAACATTCAAAAACAATGGGATAAATATCCCATAAAAAAAATAAAAAAAATATATCCTCAAAAAACATCTTGGTTTATTATTATTAAATATAAAAATTATTTTTGGTTAAAAAAAAATACTACATATAATATCTGGAAAAATCTTTTTTGTTTTCCAACATTTTATGATGAAAAAACATATTTAACTTGGTTACAAGAAACTAAAATAAATATTAATAATTATCAAAAAATGATATCATTCTATCATAAATTTAGTCATTTTATTTTATATATTCAACCAGTATTAATTCAATTATCTAATATTTCAAATTTTTGTCAATATGATAAACAAGGTATGTGGTATAATATAAAAAACCCTCAACATATCGGTCTATCTAAACCAGTTCAAAAAATACTTGATATGTTCAAACAAGATTCTTATTAAAATAGGATTATTAATATGATTAATCGAATAATTTTTTGTGAATTTTTAAAAAAAAAATCTCAAGGACAAGATTATCAAATATATCCTGGGAAATTAGGAGAAAAAATATACAATCATATTTCACAAGAAGCATGGGAACAATGGATGAAAAAACAAACTATTTTAATTAATGAAAATAAATTAAATACATCTAATTACAAAGATCGTCAAATTATTGAAAATAATATGAAATTATTTTTATTTAAAAAAATAAAATAAATTATTAAATATTGTATAATATTTAATTTATTAAATAATATTAGATTAATATATATACTATTTAACTTATGAAAAAATTATACAGTGCTTATATTTGATTCCGGTATTGGTGGTTTATCTATATTAAAAACTATTAAAATGATTTTTCCTAATATTCATTATATTTACATATTAGATAATGAAGTATTTCCTTATGGAAATAAAACCGAACATTTTATTATTCACAGAATTATTACAATAATTAAAAAGATTAAAAAAATTTATCCTATTAATATAGTATTAATTGCTTGCAATACAGTTAGTACTGTGGCTTTATCATTTTTAAAAAAAACATTTAACTTTCCTATTATTGGTATATTTCCTGATATAAACGCTGCAGAAAAAATAACAAAAAATCATATTATCGGTTTAATCGCAACGAAAAAAACTATACAGTCATCATATACTCAAAAATTAGTATATGAAAAATCCTTTAATAATGCTATCAAAATAATTAGTACCAATCAATTAGCTTTAATAGCTGAAAAAAAAATTAGAAAAATAGCATTTTCAAAATTAGATTTAAAAAAAATTTTAACACCTTGGCTTAACTTATCTATTAAACCTGATACAATTATATTAGGATGTACACATTTTACTTTTTTAAAAAAAGAAATTAAGGAATCTTTACATTTAAGTTCATCAATTAATTTTATTGATTCAAGACAAAAAATGCTGTTTGCTCTTCAAAATTATTTACATAAATTAAAGAATCATCAAAATATTCAACAAAATATTTTCTTATATTCTAAAAATGATCAATACTTAAAACAATTATTATTTTTTTTAAAAAAGTATCAATTTAATAAAATTGCATATATTAATTTAAATTAATTTAAATTAATTGTTTCATATAACAATCTTTTTCTTTTTTGAATGGAGTAATTTAATAATTTTTGTAACAAAATTATATTTTTAAAATTATGACTATTTTCTTGAAACAAGAATGCAATTTGATTATGATATTTTTCTAAATATATTAAATTAAACATTTCTGTACAATGTTTCAGCCATATTGTTTTTTCATGTTGATTTAATGTATAAAAGAAATTACGAGCACGATAACGAAATAATAAAGTCTGTAAACGATTATCGTAAAAATGGTAATTGATGTTTTTTAAAAATATTGCTTTAGTATTTCTAATGATTTCTATAAGTTTTTTATCATGAAAATTAAAAAAAGCATCATATATTTGCAAATCAACATTATGAGATTTAATTATATTATTTTGTTTAAAAAAAATTTTTGTAACATTTAAAACATAGAAATTATTTTTCTTAATTAAATGAATATTTTTTTTATATACAGAAGCATTAATATTTAATCGATGATAATCTTCTATTCGCATTGTTTGTATTGGAGCTAAAATAGGACAACGATTTAAATTTAAAGATACAATTCCTAAATTAAATAAATCTTTTATACAAGAATCATTATTGATAGATTGTTGTTTAAAAAAATTAATAATTTTTTGAGTATCTTTTAATAAATCTATTGCAATTAATGTATTTTTATTATTTTTACAATATGTTATAGGTAGTATAATGCTTAAATAATAATTAGTAATAGAAAAATAATTAGAAACATAAACAATTGGTTTAAATGCTTTAAAATCAATCAATTTTTGTAATTCATGTTTTTTCCGCATTTTAAAAAAAAAATTAAATAATTTCGGTTCTTTTTCTTTTACAAGTTTAGTAATTGCAATTGTGGCATAAACATCTGATATAGCATCATGTACATTTTCATGTATAATATTATTAGCTTTTGTTATATCTGATAGTTTAAAACTAATACGACCCAATGTATTTTTTAACCATTTTATGCTATTTGGGCGAAATGCATAACACGCCTTTAATAAATGTAAGACATCCCAACGAGAATTACTGTTTTTCCAACTCCATTCATAAGAATCAAAAAAATTTCTATAAAAAATATTTCGTGTAATTTCGTCATCAAAATGAATATTGTTATAGCCAATAATACAAGTATTAGGTATGTTAAAAATATTATATATTCTTTTAGCAAAAAGACATTCATTTATTCCGTGCTGATGTGCATATTGGGGAGTAATATAAGTCATTAAAACAGCACTAGGATCTGGTAAATAATCATCTGATGGAATACAGTAAAAACACTGAGGTGTATCAATAATATTAAATTCCATATCAGTTCTAACGCATGCGAATTGAGCTGGTTTATCTAAAGCAGTATGTTTGCCGAAAGTTTCATAATCATAGAATAAATAAGTAGATGTATTATTTTTATATTGCATAATTTTTTTATTTTAATAAAATAATTGAACATAAATATAAAAAGGCTTTAATCATGTCAAGTCAAACAAAGTCATTTAAAAATGTACTAGAATTTGTGCATAAATTTAGAAGAAAAAATAAAATTAAAAGAGAAATTTGTGATCTTGAAAAAAAAATTAGAGATAATCAAAAAAGAATATTACTATTAAACAATTTAAATCAATATATTACTAGTGATATGAATTACGAAGAAATTCAAAAGATAATTTTAATAATGAAAAATGATTATGAAGATAGAGTAGATGATTATATTGTTAAAAGTGCAGAATTATATAAAGAAAAGAGAAACTTATCAAAAGAATTAAAATTAATTGTTAATTAACAATTAATTTTGCTCCTCCGACTGGATTCGAACCAGTGACATACGGATTAACAGTCCGCCGTTCTACCAACTGAACTACAGAGGAATATAAATATATATATCAAAATTTTTTATATCTGTCAAATATATGTAAAAAAATATTTTTTTTAAAAAAAATATAAAATATTTAAAAGAATTATAGATTATTATAAAAAATTGATCTATTATTAAAGATAATAAATATATGGCCCTTTAGCTCAGTGGTAAGAGCAGGCGACTCATAATCGCTTGGTCGCTGGTTCAAATCCAGCAAGGGCCAAAAAAAATAATTAATTTCTTCTAAAATTTTTTATCTAAAAATCATACTAATTTTAATATCAATTGAAATAATTAATATACAAAATTCTATTCTAAATTTTTACGATTTATTAGGATGTAATTTTTATGCACTGGAAAAAAGAATTTATTGATTTTTCTTTTAAAAAAAAAGCATTACAATTTGGAACTTTTAAATTAAAATCAGGACGAACTAGTCCTTATTTTTTTAATTCAGGTTTACTATCTACAGGAAAAGATATTACAAAAATTGGTTTATTTTATGCTCATTCTATTATGAATTCAAAAATAGATTTTGATATGTTATTTGGTCCTGCATATAAAGGTATTCCTATTGTCGTAGCAACAACAATTGCATTAAAAAATCATTATAACTTAAATGTTTCATATGCATTTAATCGAAAAGAGAAAAAAAAATATGGAGAAAAAGGAAATTTAATAGGAACAGATATATACAGAAAAAACATTATTATTTTAGATGATGTGATTACATCAGGAACTGCAATACATCATTCTATGAAAATTATAGAAGAACAACAAGCAAATATTGCTGCAATTTTTGTTCTTTTAGATAGACAAGAAAAAGGACAAAGAAATTTATCTACTATTCGTCACATATCAAATAATAATAGTTATAAAATTATTTCGATTATTACTATTGAAGATTTAATTGCTTATTTATTAGAAGATTCAAAATTAAATAAACATATTCCTGATTTAATCAAATACTGTAAAAAATATGGCATACAATAAATATTATGCAATTTTTAAGATAAACCTGAATGACCAAAACCTTTTTGTGCACGTTCAGTGAGATGAAAATCTTTAACTAAAGAAAAATGAGGTCTAATAATAGGCACAAATACTATTTGAGCCACTCTAGCATCTGGATAAATATAAAAATTTTTTTGACTTCGATTCCATATAGATATCATTAATTCACCTTGATAATCTGAATCAATTAAACCAACTAAATTACCTAATACAATGCCTTTTTTATGACCTAATCCAGATCGTGGTAAAATTAATGCTGTAATATTTGGATTAGCAATATAAATTGCTATTCCAGTTGGAATTAATATTGTATTTTGCGATTTTAATTTAATTTTTTCTTTTAAGCATGCTCTTAGATCTAAACCAGATGATCCTATAGTTGAATAATTAGGTAAAAAATTTTTTTTTATATGATTACTCAAAATTTTGATTTCAATTTTATTCATAGTAATGATTAATTTAAAGTTAATGGTATATGATACATATCACAACGAAGATGCAAAAAAACCGGGATTAATTAAAGAATTACGATCGGATAATGAATAATTTAAAGTTTTTTGATTAGTTAATGTAATAATTTTACCACCAGCTGCAACTAAAATAGCATGACCTGCAGCAGTATCCCAAATATAAGTATTTCCAAATCTTGGATAAATTTGAGCTTTACCTTCAGCAATTAAGCAAAATTTTAATGATGAACCTAATTTTTTTATTCTATAATTTTTAATGGTTGATAAATAATGGCTCAATTCTTTATCAATATGCGATCGACTAGTCAAAAATAATGGTATATTTGATTTTATAACTTTAATTTTTTGTTTTAAACCTAATTGATTTTCTTTCCATGCATGATGTTTATATGCAGAATATAATACATCTAACGCTGGAACATATATTACACCTAATATAGGAATACCATTATTAATTAAACTAATATTTACTGTAAATTCGCCATTTTTTTTTAAAAATTCTTTTGTACCATCTAACGGATCAATTAACCAATAATTCTTCCAATGCTTGCAAATTTTAAAATCATAATTGTCTTCTTCAGAGATAATTGGAATATCAGGAGTTATTAACAATAGTCCTTTTTTAATTATATTATTAATTAAACGATCAATATGAGTAACAGGTGTGTTATTAGACTTATAAGTAACATTTATAGATTCGTGAGAATTATAAAAGTGCATCATTGAATGACCAGCTTGACGTGCTAATTGACAAATTTTATCTAACATTTTATACCATATATGTATGAATATCGTATTAAGAGTAATTATAAAAAATTATTATTTTGAAACAATATTTACAGTAAAATCAATACAAACTTTTTTATGCGGTTGAAAAATTACTCGATGTGAACCAACTTTACGTAATAAACCATGAGGTAAACGAATTTCTTTTTTGTTTATTTTAAAACCTAATAATATGATTTCTTTGACAATGTTTCTAACCCCAACAGAACCAAATATTTTTCCAGCTTTTCCAACTTTTGATTTAATAGTAATTGAATTAATTTGTTTAATTTTTTCAGCTCGCTCTTGTGCTGTAAGTATTTTATTAATATTTTCTTGCTCTAATGCAAGACGTTGAGCTTCAAAAGATTTAATATTTTTTTTATTTGCTAAAATGGCCTTACCAGTAGGAATTAAAAAATTTCTTGCGTAACCAGATTTAACATTAACGATTTTACCAGAATCACCTAATTTATGAATTTTTGATAAAAGAATGATTTCCATAATCTATTTCTCTATAATTAATTAATTATTCTTTATTTTATATAATATTTTAACGATGATGATCAGTATATGGTAATAAAGCAAGATAACGTGCTCGTTTAATAGCTTTAGATAATTGTCTTTGATATTTTGCTCGCGTGCCTGTAATACGACTAGGAACAATTTTACCACTTTCTGTAATATAATTTTTTAAAGTTGACAGGTCTTTATAATCAATTTCTTGAACACCTTCTGCAGTAAAACGGCAAAACTTTCTACGACGAAAATAACGCGCCATTTATCTTTCCTTAAAGTATTTAAAATACTATGTAGATTAAGTAAAAAATCAAATTATATTTTTATAAGAATGATCATATTTTTTTTTCTTTTTTTTCATCTTGTATCTTTAATATTGGTGATAATTCACATACTGCTTTTTTTACACATATAATCATATTTCTAAGAATAACTTTATTAAAACGAAATTCTGTTTCTAAACTACTAATAGTTTTAGGAATAACTTCTATATTCATTAAAATATAATGTGCTTTATTTAATTTATGAATTGAATAAGATAATTGACGTCTACCCCAATCTTCTAGACGATGTATAACTCCATTATCTGATTCAATAATTTGTTTATATTTTTCATTCAGTAGCGGTATTTTATCGCTGTGATCAGGATGAACTATAAATATAATTTCATAATGACGCATGAATATTTGATCCTTTGGATAATCTAGCTTTCTATAAAATATTTTTATAATTCTTGTTACGAAAACAAGGAAGGTCTTTATAATTTAAAAAATTTATCATTTTATATATTATTGTAGTTTATAAGAAAAATCAATAAAATTTAATTGTCTTAAAAATTATGAAAAAGATTTATATAAAGATAATTCTATTTTTCTTTCTATTAAATTTACAGAAACTACCTGTACTTGTAAAACATCACCAAGACGATAAATATTTTTATGAGCTTTCCCAATTAATTTTAATCTTAATGAATCAAAATAATAATAATCATCTTTTAAAGAAGTAATATGAACTAATCCATCAATAAAAAATTTATTTAAACGAACATAAAATCCAAATGAAGTAACATTAGAAATAACACCTTTTAATATACATCCAATTTTTTGGTGCATAAATTCACATTTTAACCAATCAAAAACATCTCTATTAGCTATGTCTGCACGTCTTTCAGCCATTGAACAATGCATTCCTATTTCTCTCATTTCATGAGTAGTATACAAATAATTTTTAGAAATATTATCTTTTTTATGAATAATATTTTTTTTATTTTGTAATAATAAATATTTAATAATTCTATGTACTATTAAATCAGGATAACGTCGAATAGGTGAAGTAAAATGAACATAACTAGATAAATCTAAACCAAAATGACCACAATGGTCAGGAGAATATATAGCCTGTGTCATAGAACGCAGTAAAATTGTTTGAATAATATCATATTGAGAATGATTAGAAATGGTTTTTAATAAATTAGAGTAATGACTAGATTGTGGAATATCTCCTCCTAATAATGTTAAACCCATCTCATGGAGAAATAAACGTAATCGAACAACATTATCTTTTTTTGGAGAAGCATGATTGCGAAATAAAACAGGATGTGCGTATTTTTTAATAAAAAAAGATGAAGCTATATTAGCTAATATCATACATGATTCAATAAATTTATGCGCATCATTTCTAATATTTTCACATATTTTTTTAATTCTCAAATTAGAATCTAAAATAAACTTGGGTTCTATATTATTAAAATCAATACCTTTTTTAGATATTTTATTTTTATTAAAAATTTTTTGCAAATCAAATAAATTTTGAATATATTTAAAAGATTTTTGATATTTATTTTTTAAAAATATATCACCATTCCAAAGTTGAGAAACTTCACTATACGTGAATCTACCATGAGAGCAGATAACTGCTTCATAATGTTTGTAACTCATTAATTCACCTTTATCAGATAAATTCATTTCGCAAATTACACATAAACGATCAACTTGAGGATTTAAAGAACATAAATCTGTAGAAATTTTTTCTGGTAACATAGGTATAACTAATGAAGGGAAATATATAGATGTACCTCGTGATAATGCTTCTTTATCTATAGCTGTATTTGATTTAACATAAAAACTTACATCTGAAATAGCTACTAATAAACTCCAATTTTCTTCTGTATTATTTTTTTTTTTACAAAACACAGCATCATCAAAATCATGAGCATCTTCATCATCAATAGTAATAAAATGTAAATGTCTTAAATCAATACGATTTTTAATATCATATTCAACCGATTTATTATTAATTTCATATAATTCACTTTTGACTGCTTGAGACCATAAAAAAGGAATGGAATGTGTACGTAAGGCTATATCTATAGCTAAATTGGTACTCATTTTTTTCCCAAGAACTTCTGTTATATATCCTTGTACTTTAATATTTCTTCCAGATTGATATAGTAATTTAACAGAAACAATCGATCCTATAGAAATTTTTTCTTTTAAATCTGAAATAATAAAAATTTTAAAATTAAAACGAGTATCATCAGGTATAACGAAACTAATTTTTTTATGAATATAATATCGACCAATAATTAATAAATTATTTGGTTTTAATAATTTTAAAAATTTTGCTGAATTGCGTTTTTTTTTATCAGACAACATAATATAAGCAAGAATAATATCACCATGAATACAATATTTCATTTGATCAGATGACAAAAAAAGATCATCTTTTAATATATCTGTTCTTAAAAATCCATAACCATCTCTATGTCCTATGACTGTTCCTTGAATGACTTTACAATGCTGAGGAACTGTATAAAAACGTTTTTTAACATGTATTACTTGACCGTCTTGTTCCATTAATTTTAATCTATGATGTAATGCTTTTTTATTATTTTGATTATTAATACATAATTTTTTTTCTATTTTTTTTTGACTCATTAAGTTTTTATATTTTTTTAATAAAAATATAATAGCTTCTCGACTTGGGATAGAATTCTTGTGTTTTCTTTCTTCTTTTTTTTGGTAGGAATCGACTACCATATTTACTTCTCCATATATCTTTATTTGATAATAAATATGATGATACATTATAATAAATAATACATGTATTATATTGTATTTAAAGTAATTGATTTGTTAATATGAATAATATCGTGAATAAAAATAATATCTGAACGATCCGGACCAGTAGAAATAATACTAATAGGAGTTTGAGTAATTTCTTGTATACGATTAATATAAGCTCGTGCTTGATAAGGTAGATCTTCTATTTTTTTTATACCTAATGTTTTTTGAGACCAACCAGGATATGTTTCATATATTGGTATAATATGTTCCCATTCATTAATATCAGGAAAAGATATGATTTTAGAAGTATAAATATTTTTATAAGATATACAAATTTTTATCTCATCTAATCCATCTAATACATCTAATTTAGTAATACATAAACTAGAAATAGAATTAATCTGTATTGACCGACATAAAGACACAGAATCTAACCATCCTGTTCTTCTTTTTCTTCCAGTTGTCGAACCAAATTCATTACCTTGATGAGAAAAATGCTTATCTATTTTATCAAATAATTCAGTAGGAAATGGGCCGCTTCCTACTCTTGTAGAGTACGCTTTTGTAACACCAATAATAGTATTAATATTCTTAGGTCCTATTCCTGTCCCTGTCATTACTCCACCAATAGTGCTATTAGAAGAAGTCACATAAGGATATGTTCCATGATCAATATCTAATAAAGTACCCTGAGCTCCCTCAAAAACTATTTTTTTCTTATTTTTAATAGCAGTATGTAATATATGAGTTGTATCTTGTATCATATTAAAAAGAACTTTTGCATTTGATAATAAATCATTTAAAATCATTTTATAATCTATAGATTGATGTTGATAAAAGTTAACTAATTGATAATTATAATAATGAACTATTTTTTTTAAACGTTCAGATAACGTTTTTGTATTTTTTAAATCTCCAATACGTAAGGCTCGTCGTGCAATTTTATCTTCATATGCAGGTCCAATACCTCTTCCGGTCGTACCTAATGCCTGGATTCCTAATTTTTTTTCACGAGCACGATCCATTTCAATATGATATTGTAAAATTAAAGGAGAAGAATTTGAAATAAATAAACGTTCATTAATAATAATATCATTTTCTTCTAACATTTTTATTTCTTGTATTAATGCTGAAGGGGAAATAACTACTCCATTCGCAATAATACCAATTACATTTTTATGTAATATTCCAGATGGAATTAAATGTAAAATAATTTTTTTTTTATTTATGACTAAAGTGTGACCTGCATTGTGTCCTCCTTGATATCTTACAACATATTCAGCATCTGAACTAATACAGTCTACTATTTTGCCTTTACCTTCATCACCCCATTGAGCACCTAATATTACGATGTTTTTATTCATTTCTTATCTATACCTATTAAAATTTAAATTTTTTACTATGTTTGAAGTATTAATCTAACATCTTAATAATTTTTTTCATATATTGAAAAAAATTACTATTTGAATCAATTAACATAATACTTTCATGATTTTTAAAACTATTTTCATAAGCACGTAAACTTCGAATAAAGAAATAAAAATCTGGTTCTTTACTAAAATTATTTGCAAATAATTTTATTACTGCTGCCTCACCTTCTCCTTTAATAATTAAAGCCTCTTTTTGTGCTTTAGCTAATATATTAGATACTTTATAATCAGCTGTAGCACGTATCTTTTCTGCTTGTTCTTGTCCTTGAGAACGTTGACTACGTGCTACTGCTTCTCTTTCAGCTCTCATTCGATTATATATCGCCTCTGAAACTTCAACAGGTAAATTAATCTGTTTAATACGTACGTCTACTACTTGAATGCCTAATGCATTCATACTATTAATATTAATTAAATCTGTTTTTTTTGAATTAATTGTACCTTTATTTAATTGATTTAAAACATCTGTAGTCAACTTTCCTCGCGAATCTGTAACAATTTCTTGAACATTTAAACGACCAATTTCGGAACGTAATCGATCACTAAATTTTCTTTTTAATAATACTTCAGCTTGGATAACGTCTCCTCCACCAGTAGTAAGATAATATCGACTAAAATTATTAATGCGCCATTTTATATATGAATCAACAATTAAATCTTTTTTTTCTTTAGTAACAAAACGATCTGCTTGATTATCCATTGTATGAATCCGAACATCTAGCATTTTAACTTTATCTAAAAATGGTAATTTAAAATGTAATCCGGGATTATATACAACTGTTTTTTGTTTATTATTACGGATAACTTTTCCAAATTGCAAAACAATTCCACGTTCTCCTTCTTTAACAATAAAAAGAGAAGAAGATAATAAAAAAATAAAAATACTTGATAAAAAAATAACAACTTTATTCATATTTATTCTTTTCCATATTTTTAAAATCACTTCGAACAGAATTAACACGACGCTCTTCTAAAATGTTCTCAGAAGCTGATGAAGAAAAAGAACTCTTATTATTAATATATTTTTTATTTTTTAAAATATTTTTTTTCTTTAAATGAACATTATTAATTGAATTCATGATAGAAAAAAAATTGTCTAAAGATACAAAAAATGCTGAATTGTCTTGTTTATCAATAAATATTTTTTTATTATTTTTAAATAATCGTTCCATAGATTCTATGTAAAGACGTTTTAATGTTATTTTCTTTGATAATAGATATTCAGGTAAAATTTTATTAAATTGAGCGACTTCACCTTGAGCTTTAAGAATTATACTAGAAGAATATGCTTTTGCTTCTTCTAATATTCTTTGTGCTTGTCCATTAGCCTTTGGTTGCACTTCATTAGAATATGCTTCAGCTTCACGTATATATTGTTCACGATTTTCACGAGCAGCAATTGCATCATCAAAAGCAGCTTTAACTTCTTCAGGAGGTCTAGCTGTTTGAAAATTTACATCTAATATTGTAATACCCATATTATATGGCTTAATGATTGCTTCAATTTCTTGTTGAGTGTCGCTTCTCACTAAAGTACGCCCTTCTGTTAATACTCTATCCATAGTCGAATGTCCAATAACACCTCTTAATGCGCTATCTGTTGCTTGACGTAAACTATCATCAGGATAAGCATTAGAAAATAGATAATTAATAGGATTTGTAACTTTATATTGCACATTCATTTCTACACGTACTACATTTTCATCCGCAGTTAACATGATACCCGAAGTAGCTAACTCTCTTACAGTTTCTACATTAATTACTTTAACTTCATTAAAAAAAACTGGTTTCCAATTTAATCCGGGTTCTACTAAATGACTAAATTTTCCAAACCTAGTCACTACACCACGTTCCGCTTCTTTAATTGTATAAAAACCACTAAGAAACCAAATAAATAAACTAATTAATATTATTGTAAAAAAAGGATTAATTATCTTTTTTGATGAGTTTTGTGAATTAGTATTATAATTAATAATATTTTTAAAACGATATAGAATTTTTTTTACATCTAATAAAGTTTTTTTGTCTTCATTTTTTTTTCCTGAATAATTTTTATTATTACTATTTTTTTTCCCCCATGGATCTAATTCAGGTTGATTATTATTTGGTTTATTCCAAACCATTTTATACCTCATTTAATTAGTTTGATTATCATTATATAAAATCATGAAATAACACATTTATATATTTAAATAATCAATTATACATTTTTCAAAAAAGTATTATTAAATTTATTTTAATATTATTTTTATTTTAAAAAATTCTTAACATTTTTTCTAATAAGATTTTAGGATTAGAATTACATAATGTTTGATCAACATTTTCCCACTTTTTTAACCATGTTAATTGATTTTTAGCAAGCGTTCTGGTTGCATACACTATTTGGTTAAACATCTCCTTATAGTTAAATTGATATTCAAGATACTGCCACATTTGACGATATCCAATACATCGAATAGATGATAAATTTATATGTAAATCACCTCGAAAAAAAAGTAGCTCAACTTCCTTTTGAAAACCCATAATTAACATGTTTTTTATACGTCTTTCAATTTGATAATTTAACCATTCTCTGCTAGGAGGTAATACTGAAAATTGAAAAATATTATATGGTAATTTATTCAAATGGCTATTTTTAAGTTCTGTTAAAGTTTTTCCAGTAAGATAAAAAATTTCTAATGCTCTCAGTGTTCTCTGAAGATCATTTTTATGAATGCGTTTTGCTGAAATTGGATCAATTAATGTTAATTTATTATGTAAAAAAAATTTTTTCTGATTATTTTCTAATAAATATTTACGAAGTTTAGTATTTGATGATGGTAAACTAGATAGCCCATGTAATAAAACATGATAATAAAACATTGTACCGCCAACCAGCAGCGGTGTTTTTCCTAATTTAATTATATAATTGATTTCTTTTAAAGCATCCTGACGAAATTCTGCAGCTGAATAATTTTCACTAGGATCTTTAATATTTAGTAAACGATAAGTATGAGTAGATAAATCATGAATATTTGGTTTATCTGTTCCAATATCCATGCCGCGATAAATTGCTGCAGAATCGACACTAATTAATTCTATTGGTAAGTATTTTTTAAGATATACCGCTAATGTACTTTTACCGCATGCTGTCGGTCCCATCAAAAAAATAACAATAGGCTTTTTACTCTGTAAAGAATTTATATTTTTAATATACATAATGCTTTATTAATATTAAGTTTTTATAATAAAAATTAGTTTCAAGAATTTCTTAATAAAAAAATTATAAGAATATTCTATATTTATAATAGACTGAAATGTTGCGAAATGTTTATATATCTGATTTTTTAAATTCTATAAATACATTATATTTTTAATAAAAATAGAAATTTTTTCAAATTACATATTATTTTTTTAATATTTAATTTTATAAAATTTTTATAAAATATTTATATTAAGATTAGATGATATATATGTAAAATTTCAAAATATCATTTCATTTTATTTAAATATTATCTATTTTTTAGTTTTATTTAGAAATTTATTATAATAATACTGTTTTGATGAAAAAAATAATTAGTCAAAGCATTCTAAAAAATTATTAAACTGTATAATTTATAATAAATAATAATTTTAAATAGAAAAATATATTTTTAAAATAGATCATGATTTTAAAATATCAAACTTGTGATATTTTGTATTGATATATATAATTTTTTTAATTATAATATTATGTAATATATTTGATATTTTATTATAAAATATACATCTATAAATCATTTTAAATACAATATTCAGTTTTCATATTAATACAATTCTATTAAAAGAAATTTAAATATTATTCTAAATTGATGAAATATTAATTAAATAATATTAAAAACGTTATGTATTATAATTTTCATAAATAAAAAATATGAAAAAATAAATTTTTTACAGATACACTTATATTTAATGCACTTATATTTATACGTAATAAATAAAATGCATTTTTAACTCATTATATTCTCAAATATAATCTTTTTTAAATAGATAGTTAAGTGTCTTTATTGATTTTAAACTTAATATAATATTAAAAAAATTTTTTTATTAACTCAGCAATAAAACTATAAAAAAATATTAATTTTTTTATATTTTCAAAAATATTTAAAATAATAAATCGTATTTTTTTAGAATGCTTCAAAATATGATCAAGAAATAATTAATTAAAAAAATTAATTTTTTCAAATTAACATTTATATCATAATTTATTTGATTTATCATGCATAAATAAATCTTACTAAACACTCTAAATATAAAAAATTATAAATACGTTTATTGCATTTCTTGAATTATTTCATAATATGATTTTTTAATACAATATATTGCTTCTTTATTTAACTTAAAATTACAAATATGCATTAACGTTTTTTCTATACCTTTTTCTTTAATTAAAGATGCAAGTTTCATAGATTCTAAATCATTACAATTAAAATAATGACATGCTGCAGCAACGCCTTTTGATAAATTAGCATATGGTAATTTATATTCTATACTACCTAAAATAGGTTTAATTAGACGTTCTTCTGACCCTAATTTTTGTAATGGATTACGGCCAATTCGTTCTAGACGATCTGATAAAAAATTATTTTCAAAACGAAGAAAAATTTTTTTAATATAATTTAAATGGTCATGTTTATCAAAAAAATATCGTTTTATTAAAACAGATCCACTTTCTTCCATAGCATTTTTAACAATCATTCGTATTTTTGGATTTTGAATAGCCTCTTTTATTGTTTTATACTGTTTAATTAATCCAAGATAGGATGCAATAGCATGTCCTGTGTTCAAAGTTAACAATTTTCGCTCAATAAATGGATTTAAATCATGACTTAATTTCATATCAAGTATTTTAGGAATAATACCTTTGAATTGATTTGCATTTACAATCCATTCTTTGAATTCTTCAGCAATTACCAATAAATTAGATTGATTATGATTAGATGAAGGTATGATTGTATCAATACTGCAATCTACAAATCCTATATATTGATTTAAATAATTATGATATTTATTAGGTAATATTTTTAATACTGCTTCTTTCAAAAAAGAGCTAGCTTTAATTTTATTTTCACAAGCAATAATATTCAGTGTCTTTAAAGAGCCTCTTTTAATTTTTAATATAATTCCTTTGGTAATAATGATCGCAATACTATTTAATGCATTTACACCAACAGCAGTAGTAATTAAATCAACTGCGCTAATTTGTTCAAAAATTTTTTCATCTTTACAATTAATAGCAGAAATTTTTTTTATATCAGTAATTTTGTGTAAATTAATACCTACAGTTTTAACGGAATATTGTTTATAATAATTAATTAAATTAATTATATCTTGATTTAAGTCTGCAAAAATAATATCAAATCCAGATTCTGATAATGTTTTTCCAATAAAACCACGTCCAATATTCCCAGCTCCAAAATGAAGTGCTTTCATAAAATAGATTTAATTAAATGTTGTATTATAAATTAAAAAAATGAATTTATTTCATATTTAAAAGTGACAAAACTTCACTTTTACTATTAGTAGTAGATAATTTTTTAATCGTTTCTTTATTATCTAACGCATTAGTAATATTACTTACTACAGTAATATGTTCGTTATTTTTAGCTGCAATACCAATAACAAGATAAGCAATATCATCAATTTCGTCTCCAAATCGAACTCCCTTAGGAAATTGACAAAAAATTATACCTGTTTTTAAAACAGAATCTTTTGATTCAATAGTTCCATGGGGTAAGGCTATTGATTCACCAAGCCAAGTAGACGATAGCTTTTCTCTATCGAGCATTGATTGAATATAATCAGATTTCACGTAACCTTGTTCAACTAAATTTTGACCAATAATATTAATAGCTTCTTCTTTATTATGAGCATTTTGATTTAGTAATATATTACTTTCAGTTAATTGAAATAAGTCTAATGATTCTTTTTTATTATTATTTTTTAAAAGATTAGTAGAATCAAGATTCATGGAATTTTGTGCTAATTTTTCTATTAAATTATCATAAAAATTATCATTAAGAAAGTTTTTTAAAGATATATGATGTGCATATGGGGCGTATTTTTGAGCTCTAGGTGTTAAATTTTTATGTGTAATTACTAAATCTGTTTTTTTAGGTAATAAATTAATAGCTGTATTAACCACAGAAATATGATGCAAATTAGCTTTTTTGATTTTCTTACGTAAAATACTAGCACCTAATGCACTTGATCCCATTCCAGCATCGCACGCAACAATAATAGTTTTAATAATATTTGAATCAAAATTATTATTTGAATTATTAATTAAGACTTTTGAATCATTAATATTTTGATGATTTTGAAAATTTTTATTATCATGATTTATTTTATACTGAAATTTTAATAATAAAGCAGCGCTTATAAAAGAAACTAAAAAAGCACAAAATACAGATATCATATTAGTCAAATAACAACCTTTAGGAGTCATGGCTAAAATAGATAAAATAGAACCTGGTGATGCTGTTGAAATTAATCCACCCTGTAAAAAAACTAATATAAAAATACTACACATACTACCTAATATTAAAGAAATTATCAATTTAGGTTGCATTAAAACATAAGGAAAATAAATTTCATGAACTCCTCCTAAAAATTCAATAATTGCAGCTCCTCCTGCAGATTTAGATAAATGTCCTTTTCCAAATAATAACCACGCGATTAATATACCTAAACCTGGACCTGGATTTGATTCAATTAAAAAAAAGATAGAAATATGTTTTTCTGATGCTTCTTGTATGCCTAAAGGTGAAAAAATTCCATGATTAATAGCATTATTTAAAAAAAATATTTTAGCAGGCTCAATAATAATAGCTGTCAGAGGTAATAAATGATAATACATAATCATTTTAATTAAATATTCTAAAACATGAGATAACCATACAATCAATGGTCCAATAATTAAAAATGAAATAACTGATAACAATAATCCTAATATAGCAATAGAAAAATTATTAACTAGCATTTCAAAACCATATTTAATTTTATTGTTGATTTTTGTATCAATATATTTTATAATCCAACCACTCATAGGACCAACAATCATACCCCCTAATAACATAGGAATATCAGCGCTGGCAATAACTCCGATAGTAGTAATAGATCCAATTAACCCTCCTCTCTTTCCTGCAACTAAACTACCCCCAGTATATCCAATTAATATAGGTAAAAGATAGAAAATTATTGGTCTAATTAATTGCTCTAAACTTTTATTAGGCTGCCATCCTAATGGAATAAACAAAGCGCTCATTATTCCCCATACAATAAAAATACTTATATTAGGCATAATCATATTACTTAAAAATTGACCAAAATTTTGTATTTTTAATTTAATTGATATTAACATAGTCAACACTCATATTTCTATTATATTACTATAACATTAAAATATTTTTGAAATATTACACAATAATAATATTATATTATTATGCACTCTAAAAACATATTTAACCAATTTTATATACTACATAGTGATGTTTGATTTTTAAATATCTTTAATAATTCATTTTTATCTGTGAAAAAATTTATAAAAATCAATTAATCCTTGAGTAGAAGAATCATAATTATTATCAATATGTATATTATTTTTTAAAGAATGATAAATATTTTTAGATAGTTCTTTACCAATTTCCACTCCCCATTGATCAAAGCTAAAAATATTTAATATATAACCTTGTACAAAAATTTTATGCTCATATAACGCAATTAAAGCTCCTAAATTATAAGGAGTAATTTTTCTTATTAATATTGAATTAGTAGGCTTGTTGCCTTCACATATTTTAAAAGGCAAAATTTTATTAATTTCTTGTTGGTGTTTTTTAGATAGTATTAAATCTTGCAAAACAACATCATGTGATTTACCAAAAGCTAATGCTTGTGTTTGAGCTAAAAAATTAGATATTAATTTGATATGATGGTCTCCTAAATCATTATGCGATAAAATCGGAGCGATAAAATCACAAGGAATTAATTTAGTACCTTGATGTATTAATTGATAAAATGCATGTTGACCATTAGTCCCAGGTTCTCCCCAAATAATAGGTCCGGTTTGATAAAATATTTTTTCACCATTTCTATTAATAGATTTTCCATTAGATTCCATATTAGATTGTTGCAAATATGCTGCAAAACGATGCATATATTGATCATAAGGTAATATTGCTTCTGTTTCTGATCCAAAAAAATTACTATACCAAATACTAAGTAAAGCTAATAATACTGGAATATTTTTATAATAACTAGTATTATAAAAATGATTATCCATAGCATGCGCGCCATCTAAAAATTTTTCAAAATTATTAAATCCAATTGACAATATAATCGACAAACCTGCGGCAGACCATAATGAAAAACGTCCTCCTACCCAATCCCAAAATTTAAAAATATTATTGATATGAATACCAAAATTTAAAGCATTTTGAATATTAACAGATAAAGCAAAAAAATGTTTATCTAAAGTATGTAAATCTTTTGCGTAATTTAAAAACCATTTTTTTGCACTTATTGCATTAGTTAGAGTTTCATCAGTAGTAAAAGTTTTAGAAGCTATTAAAAAAATAGTTTTTTCTGGATTAATGTTTTTTAAAACTTTTAACAGATGACTACTATCTATATTAGAAACATAATGAATATTTAAGTGATTCTTATATGGATATAATGCTTCATTTACCATATATGGACCTAAATCTGATCCGCCAATTCCAATATTTACCACATCTGAAATTGATTGACCTGTATACCCTTTCCAATGACCGTTAATGATATCTTGTGAAAAATATTTCATTTTTTTTAATAAAATATTTATTTCTGACATAATATTGTAATTATTAATTATAATAGGATAATTATTCCTGTTGCGTAATGCTATATGTAAAACTGATCGATTTTCTGTTTGATTTATTTTAGCTCCAGAAAACATGAGTTTTATTGCAGATCTTAAATCAGTTTCTTGAGCTAAATTAATTAATTGCTTTATTGTTTCATCAGTAATACGATTTTTTGAAAAATCAACTAAGATTTCTTTTTCAAATAAAATTGAAAATTTTTTAAATCGATCAGTATCATTTAAAAACAGTTCTTTTAAATGTAAATTTTTTATTTTCTTAAAGTGGTTTTGTAAATTTTTATATGATTGAGTATGATTTAAATTAATATTTTTCATTAAAGATTTCAGCTCTCTTAAAATATAACTCATCTGATTTGCATACTTTATATTTACTTAAAATAATTATTTTTTAAAAATTTAATGTTCAATAATGTTATACATTTATTTTTAATAATAATATACTTATACTTTTAAAGTATTGTATATTATATATTAATAGATAAAAATTATTTCGATAAACATTAGAAATAATTATAAAATTATTCATGCTAAAATAATATAATTAATAAGCTCTTTCATTATAAGAACAATATTTACGAAAGTAATAATAATGAAAAATAATCAAAATTATTTAATTTGGATTGATTTAGAGATGACAGGTCTAAATCCTAAAAAACATCGTATTATTGAAATTGCTACATTAATTACAGATAACTATTTAAATGTCGTTGCAGAAGGACCAGTAATTTCAATATATCAAAAAGAAAAATATATTCTATGTATGGATCAATGGAATATTATGACACATACAGAAAATGGATTAATAAAACGTATAAAAAGTAGTGTCTATAATGAAGCTATGGCAGAACATAAAACTATAACATTCTTAAAAAAATGGGTACCTATGAAATCATCTCCGATGTGCGGTAACAGTATAACTCAAGATAGACGATTTTTATTTCAATATATGCCTAAATTAGAAAGTTATTTTCATTATAGAAATATTGATGTTAGTACTCTTAAAGAACTATTTTATCGTTGGAATCCTGTAATTCTAAAAAATTTTAAAAAACAAAATACACATAGAGCGTTAGAAGATATTCGTGAATCTGTTTTAGAATTAAACTTTTATAAAAATTATTTTTTCAAAAAGAAAGCTTGAAAAATATATTTTATAAATATAAAATAAAATTTATTATTGCGGGAATAGCTCAGCTGGTAGAGCACAACCTTGCCAAGGTTGGGGTCGCGAGTTCGAATCTCGTTTCCCGCTCCAAAATATATTAATTATATAACATATTTAATAAAATATATAATTAATAAAATACGAATATTAATTGCAATTGCAAATAAAAAAAAAACAATAAAAAATAATTAATTAAGGAATATTCAATGATTTTTTATTATTATTTTAAGTGGATAGTATTGTTTACTTTTTTACTTGCATGTGAAAATCAACACAAAAAATTTTTTGAAAAAGAAGATCTAAAAAAAATCCACTATTTTTTTTTGAACATACACATTTAATAAAAAAAAAATACCAAATAAAACAAATATAAAAAAATTACAAAAAATTGAAATTATTATAGATGCTGGGCATGGCGGGCAAGATCCTGGAGCTATTGGTCATAAAGGATTGCAAGAAAAAACAATAAATATTGCAATTGCATTAAAAATTAAAAAATTATTAAATCATGATCAAAGATTTCATGCAATATTAACACGTACAAAAGATATTTATCTTTCAATCAAGAAACGTAAAGAATTTTTTAAAAAACATTATGCAAATCTATTAATATCTATTCATGCGGATTCTTCTAAAAAAAAATCAGCTTCTGGAGCATCAATATGGATAATTTCAAAAAATAGAATGCATCGCGAAATTAATAATTATTTAATAAAACCATCAATAATATTTTTCCCTAAAAAAATTGAAAATATTCTGAAAAAACATCAAAACGATATATTTTTGAAAAAAACAATATTAGATTTACAATCTAATGATTTTAAAGATATTGAATTAAAAATAGCTCGCAATATATTACGAGAGCTCAAAAAAAAGATTAAACTACATAAACAATCTCCAAACTATGCTAGTTTAGGGATATTAAGTTCTATTAATATACCGTCAATATTAATAGAAACAGGTTTTATTACTAATATTTCAGAAGAAAAAAAATTAAGCACAAAAATTTATCAAAATAAAATTTCAAAAGCTATTTATTTAGCTATCAAACATTACTTTAATAATTTAAACTGAAATATAATATAATTATTCTATAAATGTGATATATAATTATTAAGCATCTTTAATTAACCATAAAAGATGCTTATATTTTAAACAATAACTTTATTTTTAAATTCTTTCTTATAACTTAAAACGTTTTTTAAATCTTTCAACACGACCTCCTGTATCAACAATTCTTTGCTTTCCTGTATAAAAAGGATGACATTTTGCACATATATCTAAATGAAAATTATGATCAATAGTAGAAAAAATTTCAATTATATTACCGCAAGAACAAGTAGCAGTAACTTTAGTATAATTAGGATGAATTTTTTTTTTCATATAACGCATTCCCGTAATTAATTATAAATATCTATCTTAATCTTTATTATCATTTATAATAGTTTTAACTTTTTTAGTATAAACATTAATAATATTTCACAAAAAATTATTAATCTATTCGTGATGTAAATTATATGTAGATCAGATAATGTATAAAATCAAAAAAAAAAGTCATGCGATAAATTTTAAGAAAAATAAAACATACAATAGAAAACGATATATATATATAACTACATGTATATTTATTTTTTTTATTTTATTAAGCATTATTAATATTTATAGTGTTTCTAAAAAAATAAATCCTAAACATATAATAATCAATCAAAATCATGAATTATTACCTGAAAAACCGAAAAATAAATGGAGATACGTTCAGACATTAGAAAATTTATAAAAATATTAATGTCATAATAGTATTATTCATTATTAAAATTATTTAGACTAAAACTTAAATAATATATCATATTGAAAAGTAATTTTAAAAATCTATTAAGTAAGCATATACTATTTTGATTAAATAGTTAATCATATATATTATAAATAAGATATTTTTTATAAAGAATATAAGAAATAAAATATTATTTAAAGAGGTTTTCTTGTGACTACAATATTAAGTGTAAGATTAAAAAATAAAGTAGTAATTGGAGGTGATGGACAAGCAACTTTAGGCAATACAATTATGAAAAGTAATGTAAAAAAAATTAGGTCATTATATCATGACCAAGTAATTGCAGGTTTTGCAGGAGGAACTGCAGATGCATTTACTTTATTTGAAATGTTCGAAAAAAAATTAGCCATGTATCAAGGTCAATTACAACGTGCTGCTATTGAATTAGCGAAAGATTGGCGATCAGATAGAATGTTACGCAAATTAGAAGCATTATTAGCGGTTGCTGATAAAGATACTTCATTAATTATCACAGGAAATGGAGATGTTATACAACCTGAAGATGATTTAATAGCTATAGGATCCGGAGGATCTTATGCGCAATCTTCTGCTAAGGCATTAATAGATAATACAAATTTAAATGCGCATGAAATTGTAGAAAAATCATTACATATCGCTGCTAATATTTGTATATATACAAATCATATATTTACTATAAAAGAACTATTTTCAGAAAAATAAGGAATTAATCTTTATGTCTGACATGACTCCTTCTCAAATTGTTTCTGAACTTGATAAATTTATAATTGGTCAAGAAAAAGCAAAAAGAGCGGTATCTATTGCATTAAGAAATCGTTGGCGTCGGATGCAATTAAACAATGAACTACGTCACGAAATCACTCCTAAAAATATTTTAATGATTGGTCCAACCGGAGTAGGTAAAACAGAAATAGCAAGGCGTTTAGCTAAATTAGCTCATTCTCCTTTTATTAAAGTTGAGGCTACGAAATTTACCGAAGTTGGGTATGTTGGAAAAGAAGTTGATTCAATTATTCGTGATTTAACTGATGCAGCAATCAAAATGATTCGTATTAAAAATATTGAAAATAATAAAATCCGTGTTGAGGAAGTAGTAGAAGAAAAAATATTAGATGTTCTTGTTCCAAGGCCAGATAAAACTTGCACAGAAAACGAAAAAAATGAAAGTTTTTCAAAAACTATTCAAATATTTCGAAAAAAATTAAGAGAAGGTTTATTGGACGAAAAAGAAATAGAAATTAATTTATTATCTACTACTATGGGAATTGAAATTATGGCTCCTCCAGGTATGGAAGAGTTAACTAATCAATTACAATCTCTATTTCAAAATTTAAGTGGGAACAAAAAAAATAGAAGACGTCTGAAAATTAAAGATGCAAGAGTATTATTGACAGAAGAAGAAGCTACAAAGTTAATTAATCAAGAAGAAATTAAAAAAGAAGCTATTAATGCAGTAGAACAAAATGGTATTGTATTTATTGATGAAATTGATAAAATTTGTAAAAGAGGAGAGTCTTCTGGACCAGATATTTCGCGAGAAGGAGTTCAAAGAGATTTATTGCCTTTAGTTGAGGGGTGTACAGTATCCACTAAATATGGAATGGTCAAAACAGATCATATTTTATTTATCGCTTCTGGCGCCTTTCAAACTTCTACTCCATCAGATTTAATTCCAGAATTACAAGGACGTTTACCTATTAAAGTAGAATTACAAGCATTGACTGTTGATGATTTTGAGAAAATTTTAACTGAACCTAGAGCATCTATTACTGCGCAATATAAAGCTCTTATGACAACAGAAGGTGTTGATATTAATTTTACAAAAGAAGGGATAAGAAATATTGCAGAAACAGCTTGGAAAGTTAATGAATCTATGGAAAATATTGGAGCTCGCAGATTGCATACTATATTAGAAAAATTAATGGAAGATATATCATTTAATGCAAGTGAAAACAAGGGTAAAAAAATTAAAATTAATGCACAATATGTCAGTCAACATTTAGATCAATTAGTATCTAATGAAGATTTAAGTCGTTTCATTTTATAATTTTGTACAATTTTTATGTAATTTCATATATTCTAAAAATATATAAATATTTTTTTATATAAAAAACAATTTTAAATTAATTTTAAGCTTGCTATTGAAAAAAAAAAATAAAACCTTACTATAAGGTAATAAGATATTGTAATTTTCTTATTAGTAAATATTTTAGAAAATATTAATATTTCAATTTTTATAGTTCAAATATTTTTAAGGAGCTTATTAATGTCTTATCGTTCACTTTCATTTATTCCTAATTTTAATGATCATAATATTTTTTCAAATCGATTTAATCAAATCGACAAAATGTTTAGCACATTAACAGGAGAAAAACCTATTTCTGATACACCAAAATATAATTTATATCAAATTAATGAAACTGAATATCAATTAATACTTAGTGTACCAGGTTTTACAGAAGAAGAGTTAGATATCTCTGTTCATAATAGCCAGTTATCTATTCAAGGTAAAAAACAAATTCAAAATAAACACAAAAATGAAAAAAATCAAGAACATAATCATTGTTTGCATCAAGGTATAATATTTAACAATTTTTCTTTAAATTTCAATTTAGAACATAAAATTAAAGTCAAAAAAGCTGAATTATCTTTAGGTTTATTAAAATTACATTTTGAATGCAATATTCCTGAAGAAGAAAAACCAAAAAAAATTACTATTAATATTGCTCAAAATACAAAAACAATTAATCAAAAATAACATTTAAAATATATAAAAATTTTCATGTATTTTTTTAATATCAACAATCATTGTATTTAATCAAATAAAGTGCAATGATTGTATTTTTAATAAAAAATAATTGAGAACAGATAATGAATCCATGGATTATTGCTAATGTTTTAGCGGTTAAAAAATGGACTAACAACTTATTTAGTCTAATTTTAAATGCTGATATTGAACCTTTTCAAGCTGGACAATTTAACAAATTGTCTATATATAATCATACTAGCACTAACTATTGTAGAATCCAAAGAGCGTACTCATATGTTAATTCACCTCAAGAAAAGAATATAGAAATTTATATCGTTCGTGTTAAAGATGGGAAAATGAGTAATATATTATACAATCTAAAAAATGGTGACAATATTTTTATTAAAAAAAAGTCATTTGGTTTTTTTATTATTGATGAAATACCAAGTTGTGATAATTTATGGATGTTTGCTACTGGAACTGCTATAGGGCCTTATTGTTCCATTTTAAAGACCGGTAAAAATATTGATAGATTTAATAATATTATTTTAATACATGCAGTACGATATCAATATGAATTAACGTATTTACCATTAATGAAAGAACTGCAAAAGAAATATAACGGAAAACTTAAAATTCAAACTATCACCAGTCAAGAAAAAAATAATCATTCTTTAACAGGAAGAATTCCTTTATTATTAAAAAATAATATTTTGGAACAACATATCGGTTTAACAATAGACTCTCATACTTCACATGTGATGTTATGTGGTAATCCATTTATGATTAAAGATACATGTGAATTTTTAAAAAATAATAGAAATATGAAAAAACATTTACGTCGTAGACAAGGTCATATTACTTTAGAACATTATTGGTAATATTTTTATATTTTTATTACAAGATTTAACAAATATATTATGATTTTGTTAATATAATATTTATAGTCAAAATAATTAATTTATTTAACTCTATTAACATCTTAACAAATCAAATAATAAAAAAATAATTTAATATAGTATTATATTTGTATTAATAAAATAGTTTTATGATTAATTGTCATATAAAATTAGAATAAACGATTTATTCTGTACTTTTATAAAAATAATTAAAAATTTTAAAAAATATAAACATATTTACTATTTCAATCTACAATAATTAATTTATACATTATTAAAGAATAAAAAATATTTCTTTTTTCAAATTAAGTTATATATATTATAAAATAATAAAATCATGAAATTTTTATAATAAAATGCAATTTACTAGTATTTATTTTGAATATATTTATTATTTTTTTAAAAATATATTCCATAAAATTCATTGTTAAAGTTGCAGAATATATTTATAGTATATCTACTCATCTCTCATCTCATTAATATTTCATATAATATTCTATAATAAAAATTTATTATTTTGTATCTATCTATATATTATTTTTTTATTTATAATTATCCATTCCAATCAAAATATAATCTATATAAATTACTATTTAAATATAGTATATATTGTTGTTGATATTTTGAAAAAAAATTAATATTCGAAATAATTTTTATTTTTTAATTAAATTTTTAATAAAATACTATATAAATTTTTAAATATTTTATATCTATTTTTTTGAATTGTATGAATAAATGAATAGAAACATATGAATAAAACTGCAATTTATCCAGGAACATTTGATCCAATTACCTATGGTCATTTAGACATTATAATACGTGCAACAAAAATATTTGATAATATAATTATTGCTATCTCTAAAAATAAAGAAAAAAAACCTATTTTTAACTTAAAAGAACGTATTCAATTAACTAAAAAAGCAACATTGCATATTAAAAATATAAAAAAAGTACTTGGTTTTAACGATTTATTAGCTAATTTAGCTAAAATAGAAAAATCTAATATTTTAATTCGAGGTGTTCGAACAATATTTGATTTTGATTATGAAATAAAATTAGCAGAAATAAATAAACAAATTTATCCTGAATTAGATAGTATATTTTTATTATCATCTAAGGAAGTATCATTTATATCTTCATCATTTGTTAAAGAAATTGCAAAATATAATGGTAATGTCAAACCGTATCTACCTAAAGAAGTTTATACCGCATTATTGAAAAAACTACATAAAAAATATCTCTCATAAGTTCATCATAATTCATTAAACTAAAATGGTAGGATGTATAATCCTACCATTTTAAAATAGAAAAAATTTTATGTTTTTATATTATAAAATATGAATATTTCATAATTGGTTCATGATTTGGAGTAATTATTATAGTTGCACGTACGCCACAAGATTTATATTTTGTTTTTATCGGCTGATTATTTTGAACATCTAAGTCAGCTACATGAGTAGCAACTAACTTAATTGAACCATCATTTAAATAATGAATATTATAAGTATTTTTTGAATTACTAAATTTATATTGATTAATTTCTGGATGTTCAGATACAAATTGCAAATATGCTTGACGTAAAAATTTTTCATTTGCATAAGTAGAAATTAATATTTGATTGTCAATATTAGGTATAATATTTTTAAAATCTTGCATCATTTTTTTATATGAATCAATAGGAATAATATGATCATTGATCATTATAATAAATGGATGTGTATCAATCATAAAACTTTCTTCTAACTTATGCGATAACTTTAAATATGCATATTTTTCTTGAAATTTTTGAATTGTAAATAAAATATTATGCAGAGAATGTAATTGATCTGACACTTTCCATTTATATTCATGAAAAAAATCATTATAATAAGATTTTTGAATACTTTCATTCATTCTATTTTTAAAATTACTATCTTTTTGTAAAATTTTTTTTCTTTTTTCTAGATCAAAGTTTTCATCAAATCTATCTAATGGATAATAATCATTTATATTTTTATTATTCGATTTAGTAATAATAGTATTCGCAAGATCAGGAAATGAACTCTGATATTGAAAATGAGTAGGATTCTCATTTGATTGATTAATAATTTTTATTTTACCTGTATATCTAACGTGTTCAATAATCGATTTTATAAAAACTTTAGAAGATTCAATGGTTTTTTTAAGATTTTTTATATATACAGATAAAGGCATTAAAGATGTATTTTTTTTATGTTTTTTTGCTTGATAATTATTAAATGGATAAAGAAAATATTTTAAAATTACATTATCAAATAAATTAATAGATTTTTCTTTAATTATTTGATAAGCATTGACTACCTGATTTTTTGCTTTATTAAAAAAATTGTTATTTTTATTTGCAATGTTTAAATGTGAAAATTTATTATGAAATGATTTTATTTTTTGAGCAAATTGACTTAATGCAAATTGACTTAATTCAAATTGATTTAAAATTTTTTTTTCATAATTACTTTTTGATCATCTTCTTGAAGAATTTGTTTATAATAATTTTTACTTATTATATTCATATAACTGTCGATATTTTTATGTGTTTTTTCTATTGTATCAATTTTTTGTTTAGTATGATTTTCTTCTTCTATTATTTCACGTGCTATATTTTCTATGTTATATTTTTTTAAGATATTTTTTTCTAATTCTTTTTTTATTATACTTAATAATATTAAAGATTCCGCAAATGAATTTTCTAAATGATTTATTTTTTTTTGATTCTTTAAAATCATAATATTATCTTCAATACTCAAATCATTTTCAGAATAATTATTAATTTTTTTTAACTGATTTATATTTTTTTTTAATTTTAACATAGTTTTTACAGTATCTTTGTAAATTTCTATGTCATTATATTTTGTATTAATTATATTTGTAGATGACAAATTAGATAACATAATATTTTCCTTGTTATTAATTAATTTTAATATATTTTATAGAATTATTTTATTCAATTAAAACATATAAAAAAAATTATTAATTTACATTTTAATTATTTTTTCTTAAAAGTCAATTATTAATTTACAAATCTAAATAGATAAAAATATGAAAATATATTTAAATTTTGAATGCTATGATAAAAGAATACTACATATAATTAAATTATTTAAATTAGAACATGATCCGAATTCTTCTATTGGATTATTAGCTACTCATGACTCATTAGAATTATATAATCGAAACAATATTTATCAAAAATCTATTAAAGTTGATTTTAATTCAAAAAAAAATAATTATCGATGTTTAAATTTTAAAAAAAAACATGAAGCTTTATATAAAGTAGTAGGGATGAAACAATCGTATACACCTTTTATATTAGATTTAACTGCAGGATTAGGAAATGATGCTTTTATATTTTCTTTTTTAGGTTGTCAGGTTTTAATGATAGAACGTAATCCAGTAATTGCAGCATTATTAACAGATGGTTTATACAGAGCATATAAAAATATTAAAATAGGTTTTTGGTTAAAAAAAAGATTGCATTTAATTATCAATGATAGTATGAATATTTTGAAATCTTCTATTTTTAAACCAGATATTATTTATATAGATCCTATGTATCCTATTGTTAAAAATAAATCTTTACCAAAAAAAAATATGCAAATATTAAGATTTTTAATTGGTCATCATGATGATGATTATGAATATATTTTATACATGTCTAAAAAATTAGCAAAAAATCGGATTATTGTAAAAAGACCATCTTATGCTCAGCCTTTATCAAAAGATAAAATTAATTTTTTTATTAAAACTAAACATCATCGTTTTGATATATATTTACCTTTTTAAATAAATTGAGAGTACATAATTTATATGTACTCTCTAGATATTTATAATGTTTCATGATAGATATTAGATATATACATAAAAATATTTTATATTACTGATAATGTAACCCAATATAATAACCCTGATAATAAAATTGAAACAGGTAGAGTTAACAACCATGCCAAACCAATATGTTTAATTGTATTTAATTGAATTCCATTACCATCAATTAACATCGTACCTGCTACAGAAGACGATAGAATATGTGTTGTAGAAACTGGTATACCTGTGTAACTTGCAATGCCAATAGAAACGGAAGTAGTAATTTGAGCAGACATAGCTTGAGCATATGTCATTCTTTTTTTTCCTATTTTTTCACCAATAGTTATAACTATTCTTTTCCATCCTATCATAGTGCCTATAGATAAAGATAAAGCAATAATTAATATGATCCAAGTTGGGGCATATTCAATTGTTTTAAGTATTATTTTTTGATTTTTAATTAAAAAATATTGATCTTTTAAATCTGTTATTTCAGAAGAATTTTTAGTTTGATCAATTGTATTCGCAATAATTAATAATACATGACGTAATTGAAATCTTTGTTTAACATTTAACATATTATAATCTAATATGTTTTTTAATAATAATTTAGTACTAATAATATTTTTAATAATTAATTGATTTAGTTTTTTTTGATGATATTGTGTACTTAATGTATTAATTTTTTTTTGAAAATAATATTTTTCTAAATTTTCCAATGCATTTTTTGTAGCAATAATGTCATTTTTATCAGCATGTAAATCAACTAAAAAAGTAGATGGAGCAATACCAATTAACACAAGCATAATTAATCCAATACCCTTTTGTCCGTCATTAGCTCCATGTGCATAACTGACCCCAATTGAAGATAAAATTAATGCTATTTTAATTAAAAATGGAGGCTTTGTTTTACCGTCTATTTTTTCTCTCTCTAAAGGAGTCATATGAATTCGATAAAATCTTGTATTATTATTTAAATAATATCTTAATAAAAAAATTAAACTACCAGCTATAATCAATCCAATAATAGGTGATAAAATTAATGATATAACTACACTAATAATTTTAGGCAAATTGAAGGCATATAATAAAGATGCATGTACAATCATTGCATGTGTTAAACCGACTCCAATAATTGCCCCAATTAATGCATGTGAACTAGAAGCAGGCAAACAAAAATACCAAGTTAATAAATTCCAAATTATTGCAGCTAATAAGATTGAAAAAATCATATAAAGAGAATTGGTGGATGTAGTGTTAAATACTAAATCATTAGGTAATAAATGAACAATTGCATAAGCAACAGTTAAACCTCCAAATAACACACCTAGAAAATTAAATACTCCAGACATAATTACAGCAATACGTGCAGACATTGCTCGTGTATATATTAATGTTGATACTGAATTTGCTGTATCATGAAAACCATTAATAGCTTCATAAAATAAAACAAAAAATAAAGCTAAAAAAATTAATAAATTATGATTCATAATAAAACAAAAAAATAAATCTAGCATAATTTTTAAGCCATTTTAAATAAATGTAACAAACATTTTAGTATCTAAAAAAAATATATTTTAGAAAAGAAAAATATATATTTTAATAATTATTTTTCTTTAATTGAAAAGATAAAAATACTCCAAGACATAACATTATTATAATAAAACTAGAAATACCAGGCCATTTCATATAAAACCAAAAGAATCCACCGAATGTACCAAACATACTAGAACCAAGATAATAAAAAAATAAATATAACGATGTAGCTTGAATTTTAGAAATATTACTATATGATCCAATCCAACTGCTAGCAGTAGAATGAGATGCAAAAAAACCACCAGAAAATATTATTAGACCAAAAAGAATTATAAATAATTCGTTAAACTGTGTAATAAATACACCTATAATCATTAATAATAATGAAACAATAAGAATATTATTCTTATCATATTTATTCATTAAAATACCTGCTTTAGGAGAGCTATACACTCCTGTCAAATAAAGAATAGATACTAATCCTATACTAGATTGACAAAGAAAAAATGGCTCTAAAATTAAACGATAACCAATATAATTAAAAATCGTGACAAAACTACCCATCAGTATGAATCCGATTAAAAATAAAATAAATAATCCCGGATTTTTTAATTGATAATAAAAATGGTTTAAAAATTTAGGAAAGTTAATAGATGCAGATAAAAAATTTTTAGAAGGAGGTAGAAAATATAAAAAAGATAAAGAAGATATTAAAGCAATACAACCAATAATCATCAAAGCAATATTCCACGAAAATTGTTCTGATAACATACTACTTAATACTCTTCCTGAACAACCTCCTATAGTATTTCCGCTAATATATAAACCCATACATAACGATAAAGAATTAGGATGAATTTCTTCACTAATATATGTCATAGCAACTGCAACTACACCACTTAATGCTAAACCAGTTAATGAACGTAATAAAACAATACTCATCCAACTATTCATCATCGAACAAATAATTGTTAATATAGCTGCTGTCAATAAAGAAGCTGACATAATTAGTTTTCTACCAATTACATCTGATACTAAACCAGTAAATAACATTCCTAAAGACATTGTAATAGTTGCTGAAGATAACGATAAACTGCTTTCTGCAGGAGTTAGAGAAAATTGTTTAGAAAACACTGGTAATATTGATTGTACACAATATAAAATAGAAAAAGTGGCAAAACCACCTGAAAAAAGAGCCAGAATAACTTGATTAAATTCTTTTGTATTCTTTTTTATATATTCTTTTTTTAAAGATTCTTTTTTATTTTTTAATAAAATCAAAATATAGCCTCATTTTTAATAATAAATAATTTTATATATATATGAAACCATCATAAATATGACTTGCAGGTCCTATCATATATAAAGGATATCCAACACCTTGCCATTTTATAATTAAATTTCCACCTAATAATCTCACTTTAACTGTATTTGATAAATCATTTTTTATTATACCTACTGCTACAGCAGCACAAGCTCCGCTTCCACAAGCATAAGTTTCACCTACATCACGTTCATATACTCTATATTTAATATACTTTTTATTAACAATTTCCATAAAACCTACATTAATTTTTGATAAAAATAGAGGATTACTTTCAATTTGTTTTCCAATAATATTTACAGGAGCATGTTGTATGTTTTGTACTTTTAAAATACAATGTGGATTACCAATAGATACAAGGCTGCAAGTTAAATTTAACAAATTTATTGAAAAATTTTTTTGTAAAATATTTTTAGATATATTAAAATGTGTTAATTTAAAAACAGGTTCTTGCATATTCACTTGAACTAAATTATTAGATAAAAATTCAATAATCAAATTTCCTGTTTTAGTGCTAACAGAGATTTTTTTTTTATTAGTTAAATTTTTTAATAATAAAAAATATCCAACACATCGTGCACCATTTCCACATTGTTCAACTTCATTTCCATTGGAATTAAAAATTCGATAATGAAAATCAAATAAAGGGTTATATGATTTTTCTATAATTAACAATTGATCAAAACCAATGCCAGTATGCCGATGAGAAAATTTTTTTATTAATGTTGATGATAAAATAAAATTTTCTTTAATACAATTAATAACCATAAAATCATTACCTAATCCATGCATTTTAGAAAAATTTATTTTTTTTTTATTTTGATAATATAAATTCATTTTTTTTCCAATAATAAAAATTAATTTTTAAGATAATATATAAAATATAACATGATATCTATTATATAAATTTGATTATTTTATAATATATAATTTAATATGTTATATATTAATTAATGAAAGGTACTGTAAAAATGAAAAAAACAAACATTTTGAAAGAAAATAATTTTTATTTTTTAGTAAACAAGTTATTTTTTCAGATTGAAGATAATTTAAAATTATATGAAAATGAAATGGATTTAGATTATACGATTCAAGATTATGTAATGACTATTAGCTTTTCAAAAAATAATTTAATTATTATTAATAAACAAGAGATATTAAGACAAGTTTGGTTAGCTACAACAATCAATGGATATCATTTTAATTATATTAATAATCAATGGATATGTAACCGTACTAATAAAAATTTTTGGGAAATATTTGAAAATGCTTTTTTTATACAATCTAAAAAAATGTAATACTTATAAAAAATAAATCATAATCTTTGTATATAAAATTTATAAAAATATAAAATTATTTTTATGTTATAAAAAGATATTTATTTATACAATTTAAAATGTATCTAAATATGAATAGTAATATGCAAAATAAAACTTTAAGAATTGCAACTAGAAAAAGCCCTTTAGCTTTAGAACAAACTAAATATGTACAAAAAAAAATATTATCTTTATGTCCAGAAATTAATATTAAATTAGTCCCTATTGTTACCCATGGAGACAATATTTTAAATAAGTCTCTCTCAAAAATAGGAGGTAAAGGTTTATTTATTAAAGAATTAGAATATGCTCTTCTTGAAGATAAAGCAGATATTGCCATTCATTCAATGAAAGACCTGCCTGTCAATATTACAAAAGAACTATGCTTAGTTAGTATATGCAAAAGAGGTAATGCTTTAGATGCATTAGTATCTAATAATTATCAATCAATTAATCAATTACCTAAAGGAGCAATAGTCGGTACTTCTAGCTTAAGGAGACAATCTCAATTAATTACATATCGTCCAGACTTAATTGTATCTCCTTTACGAGGTAATATAGAAACTAGAATAGCTAAATTAGATAAAGGACAATATGATGCCATTATCCTTGCTACTGAAGGTTTAAATAGATTAAGATTAAAAAATAGAATCGCTCAAGTTATACCTGCGGAATTATCTCTCCCTTCATGCGGTCAAGGAGCGATTGGTATTCAGTCTCGATTACATGATAAAAAATTTTTATTTTTTTTATCACAATTAAATCATAAAAATACTGTTATTGAAATTAATACAGAAAGAGCATTTTGTAGAAAACTTGAATCAGGTTGTCAAATTCCAATTGGTAGTTATGCGATTTTAAAAAAAAATAAAATTTGGTTAAGAGGATTAATAGGCTCACCTAATGGTGAAATCGTATTGAGAGGTGAAAGAATAGGATGGTATAATACGGGAGAAAAAATGGGACATTCACTCGCTAATGAATTGCTAGATAATGGAGCCAAAAATATTTTGAATAATATTTATAACAATAATTCTTTATATATATGAAAATATTGGTTATGCGACCTTCTCCATCAGGAGAGGAATTAGTTAATAATTTAAATAAATTGAATATACAATCTTGGCATTTTTCTTTTTTTAATTTTTTACCTAGTTTAAGTAAAAATAGCTTACTGAAAAGACAAATTAAATTATATGAATCAGATATTATTCTTGTATTTTCTAAAATGTCTATTTATTATACAAACTTATATTTAAAAAAAAATAATTTACAATGGCCTAATCATGTTAAATATTACGCTATCGGTCAAAATACAGCTGATTTGTTAAGTAAATACGTAAAAACAATTTTCTTTCCTAAAAAAGAAGAAAATAGTGAAGAATTATTAAATATTTTATATCAAAATATAACTAAAAAAGATAAAATTATTTTATTGCAAGGAGAGAATGGACGAAATTTTATTCAAAAAAAATTAACAATTCAAGGTTTTAATATTTATTTAATTGAATGTTATAAAAGAGTTTTAAAAAGTTTTGATAGTGCAAAAGAAATAAAAAAATGGCATCAATATAATATAAATACATTTATTATCACTAATTCTTTAACATTACAACAATTAAATAAAATTATTTTCAAACACAATCAAGAGAAATGGTTACTAACATGTATAATATTTGTTTTAGGTAAAAGATTATTTGCATTAGCTAAAAAATTAGGTTGGAAAAAAATAATAGTTTTACCTTATGCTAATAATGATTTTTTATTAAAAATTATTCAAAATCTTCAAAAAAATCAAAAAAATCAATTAATTTGTTGGTCGGCGAAAGAGGATTTGAACCTCTGACCTACTGGTCCCAAACCAGTTGCGCTACCAAGCTGCGCTATTCGCCGTATTTTTTTTGGGGTGGCTAATGGGATTTGAACCCATGACCACTGGAATCACAATCCAGAGCTCTACCAACTGAGCTATAGCCACCAAATATTTTTAATAAGTATATTTTTTTTATAAAAAATAAAAACAGTGCGCTCGACAGGATTTGAACCTGACACCTCTACCTTCGGAAGATAGTGCTCTATCCAGATGAGCTACGAGCGCATAGATAACAATATAATTAGATTTTAGAGTCAATCATCTTTATTGTCCAGTTTTTTTTATAAAAATTTTTATTTTATTTGCATAAATAGTTATTTATTCTTGTATTTAAGTTTATAATAAAAAATATAAAAAAAATTAACAAAATATTTTATTTTAAAAATATAATAAATGTGCATTCAATTCATTAAAATTTATGAACGCTTCATCATATCAAAAAATTCATCATTAGTTTTAGTCATCGAAAGTTTATTTAGTAAAAATTCCATTGCATCTATTTCGCTCATAGGATGAATAATTTTTCTTAAAATCCACATTTTTTGCAGCTCATCTGGTAAAGTTAATAATTCTTCTTTTCTAGTTCCTGATCGATTATAATCAATTGCTGGAAAAACACGTTTTTCCGCAATTTTTCTAGACAAAGGAAGTTCCATATTACCTGTACCTTTGAATTCTTCATAAATTACTTCATCCATCTTAGAACCAGTATCTATTAGTGCAGTTGCAATAATGGTTAAACTTCCTCCTTCTTCCACATTACGTGCAGCACCAAAAAATCTTTTTGGACGATGTAAAGCGTTGGCATCTACTCCTCCTGTTAAAACTTTTCCAGATGCAGGCACAACAGTATTATAAGCACGTGCTAAACGAGTAATAGAATCAAGTAAAATAATTACATCTTTTTTATGTTCTACTAATCTTTTAGCTTTTTCAATGACCATTTCCGCTACTTGTACATGTCTAGACGCTGGTTCATCAAAAGTAGATGCCACTACTTCGCCTTTAACTAATCTCTGCATTTCAGTAACTTCTTCTGGTCTTTCGTCAATAAGCAAAACCATTAAGACGCAATCTGGATGGTTATATGCAATACTTTGAGCAATATTTTGTAATAATATTGTTTTCCCTGCTTTCGGAGGAGCAACAATTAATCCTCTTTGCCCTCTTCCAATTGGTGAAGCTAAATCTAAAACTCTTGCTGTTAAATCTTCAGTTGATCCGTTGCCACGCTCCATTCTTAATCTAGAATTAGCATGTAATGGTGTTAGATTTTCAAATAATATTTTGCTTCTTGCATTTTCTGGTTTATCATAATTCACTTCATTGACTTTAAGTAAAGCGAAATATCTTTCTCCTTCTTTAGGTGGTCTAATTTTTCCAGAAATAGTATCACCGGTGCGTAAATTAAATCTACGTATTTGACTTGGTGAAACATAAATATCATCAGGACCAGCTAAATAAGAACTATCTGCAGAACGCAAAAATCCGAATCCATCTTGAAGTATTTCTAAAACACCATCTCCAAATATATCTTCTCCACTTTTTGCATGTTGTTTAAGAATAGCAAAAATAATATCTTGTTTACGCATACGCGCTAAATTTTCTAACCCCATTTTTTCACCAAGAATAATTAATTCAGAAACTGGCATATTTTTAAGTGCAGTAAGGTTCATAATGGTGGGTTCTTAGTAAAATCGGGGTAAATCTTAGAAATAAAAAAATTTATGATATAAATTTAAAGTCTATAGAAAAATTTAAAAAGAAATTAAATTTTTTTTAATATATTTATTTTATATGACATTATGTTGTAGACATTTTTTTTATATGTTCATCTAAAAATTCTTTAAGTTGTATTTTAGAAATTGCACCAATTTTAGTAGCTAAAACTTCACTTTTATAAAATAACAATAGTGTAGGGATACTTCTAATTGAATATGTTGGAGCAATATTAGAATATTTTTCAATATTTACTTTTCCAATAGAAATACTGGAATACTCTATTGCTATTTCTTCTAAAATAGGAGCTAAAATTTTACAGGGATTACACCATGGAGCCCAAAAATCAACTAAAAAAAAATTTTTTGATTGTAAGACTTGTTCTGTAAAATTATGTTCCGTGAGTTCAATTATTGTATTCATATAAGTATTTTACTCGATAATAAAAAATTATTTGATTAATATAATTTACAATTTTATAATAAGAATTATATTCTATCATTGTTCATAACTTTTTTAAAACTAAATTTAAAAAATTTATTTATAATAATTTTATTTATTGATTTTATTTATTATGTTACATTATTTTTATTTTGCAATTATTTTTTTTAAATTCAATATTCTATATTTGCTCTTTTCTATTTGATCAATAGATGTATTTAAAACACATTTCTGATCCCATTTTAAATCTTCATGAGGTAATTCAAATAAAAATCTACTGGGCAACATATCCATTTTTTGTCCATATTTTTGATATGTTTGTGAGTAAGTAAAAAACAATTGTTTTTTTGCTCTTGTGATTCCAACATAGGTTAATCGTCTTTCTTCTTCTAGATTATTTTTATCAATACTTTTTTGATTTGGAAGAATTCCTTCACACATGCCTATAATAAACACTGAAGAAAATTCTAATCCTTTAGAAGCATGTAAAGTCATTAATTGCACTTGATTATTTTTTTTATCTTTTGTATTTTGATTTGTCAAGTCACGAATAGTCATTCGTTCAACAATTTGTGATAAATTCATAGGTTTTTCGAATATATTTCCTTCAATCATATTTTGAAACCATTTTGATAAAGTATGAATGTTATTTATGCTATTTTCAATTTTATTCGATTCTTTAAACGTTTTAAAGATCCATTTTTCATAATGAGTATCATTGATAATATAATCAATAATATTATATTCTTTTAAAAAAGATTTTTTAGTAAATTTTTTAATTTTTAAAATAAATTTTTTTATTTTGTTAATAGTATTTTGTGCTAAAAAACTATTAATTTCTAAATTTTCACTAACTTGAAAAAGGCTTTGTTTTGTTTCGTTGGCTTTGTCTTCTAATTTTTTTAGTGTAATTTTACCAATTTTACGTGAAGGAATATTTATAATTCGCATAAATGAATCGTTATCATTATTATTAATAATCAGTCGTAAATAACTCAATAGATATTTGATTTCAGGACGGAAAAAAAACGATGATTTTTCAGAAATATAGTATGGAATATTTTTTTTTATTAAAATTTTTTCAAGAATACGAGATTGATAATTATTTCTATATAAAATAGCATAATCTTCATATTTTGTATTATTTTTAATATTTTGTGTTATCATTGTTTCAACAATTTTTTCAGCTTCTTGTTCTTCATTTCTCCCTGTTAGAACCTTGATATAATTACCATACTGTAATTGAGAAAACAATTTTTTTTCTAAAAAATGGGTGTTATTGGCAATTAGACAATTAGCGATGTTTAGTATTCTTCCTGAAGATCGATAATTATGTTCCATTTTTATAATTTCTAAATTTGGAAAGTCTTGTATAAGCGAATTGATATTTTTTGGATTGGCGCCTCTCCAGGTATAAATAGATTGGTCATCATCTCCAACTAATGTAAAATTTTTATTAGATTGAGTCAGTATTTTAATTAATTCATATTGACTATTATTCGTGTCTTGATATTCATCAACTAATAAGTAAGTAATTTTTTTTTGCCAACGATTTTGTACAATTGTATTATTTTTTAATAATAGTGTAGGTATACAAATTAAATCATCAAAATCTAATATATTTGCTTCAGAAAGGTAATTATTATATTTTTCATAAACATATGCAAAAAAATTTTCTTCATGAGATAATGTTGATTTATATACTTGTTCAGGTGTTAAAAATTTATTTTTCCAATGCGAAATCATAAATATAATTTTTTTTAATGATTTTATATTATTTTTAATTTCTTGTTGACATATTTTTTTTATTAAATGCACCTGATCTTTTTCATCAAACAGAGTAAAATTACTTTTTAAATTTAATTCTTGAATTTCTTTTTTAATAATTTTTAATCCTAAAGAATGAAATGTAGAAACAATAATCTGATTGATCTTTAAATAATTTAAATGTTTTGATAAACGAACTCTCATTTCATCAGCAGCTTTATTAGTAAAAGTAATTGCTGCAATATTATGAGGTTGATATTGACCACAATTAATTAAGTAAATAATTTTATTAATAATAACTTTTGTTTTTCCAGATCCTGCCCCTGCTAATATTAAACAGGGACCATTTATATATTTAATAGCTCTTTTTTGTATAATATTTAAGCACATATAAAATAGTAAAGTTGATTTAATAAATATGTTGCAATAATTTTAAAAATTTTTTATTTTGCAACTGCAATTTCTTTCATTTTTGTCATATAACTTCTTAACTTACGTCCAACAATTTCTATAGGATGATTACGAATCATTTCATTAATTTGATATAATTCAATATTATTAATTTTTTCATTTAAAAATTCTGAACCAAGATCAGATGCATTAATTTTGGACATAAATGTTTTTAAAATTGGATACGCTGACGCAGAAAAAAGATAATTACCATATTCTGCAGTATCAGAAATTACTTTATTCATTTCATATAATTTTTTTCTTGCAATAGTATTAGCTATTAATGGTAGTTCATGCAAAGATTCATAATATGCTGATTCTTCAATAATACCTGAATTAAGCATGGTTTCAAAAGATAATTCAATTCCAGCTTTTAATATAGCAACCATTAATATACCATGATCATAATATTCTTGTTCTGGTATTTTTTTATTATATATAGGAGCTTGTTCAAATGCTGTATTTTTGGTTTCTTTTCTCCATTTTAATAATTTTGCATCATTATTTTTCCAATCTTTCATCATTTCACTAGAAAAGTCTCCTGAAATAATATCATTCATATGTTTTTGAAATAATGATGAGCATATTTCTTTAATTTCTTCAGAAAGTTGATAAGCTCGTATTTTAGATGCATTAGACAATCGATCCATCATTAAGGTGATACCACCATGTTTTAAAGATTCTGTGATAACTTCCCATCCATATTGTATTAGTTTGGATGAATATGCAGCATCGTATTTATTTGCAATTAATTTTTCATAACATAATAATGAAGCAGTTTGTAGCATACCGCATAAAATAGTTTGTTCTCCCATTAAATCTGATTTAACTTCAGCTACAAAAGATGATTCAAGTACTCCTGCTCGATGTGATCCAATAGAAAAAGCCCATGCTTTTGCGATATCTAAACCGATCTGATGGATATCATTTTCATTATGTACAGCAATTAATGTAGGTACACCAAAACCTCTTATGTATTCTTCTCGAACTTCAGTTCCAGGGCATTTAGGAGCTACCATGATAACAGTAATATCTTTTCTAATTTTTTCTCCAAATTCTACAATATTAAATCCATGTGAATAACCTAAACAAGAATTTTTTTTCATTAATTCTTGTAAAATTTTCACGACGTTATGATGTTCTTTATCAGGAGTTAAATTAATAACTAAATCAGCATTGGGTATTAATGATTCATAATCATCTACTTTAAAATTATTTTTTTTTGCATTAATCCAAGATTGATTTTTACTTAGAATACTATTTTTTTTTAGTGCAAAGGAAATGTTTAATCCAGCATCTCTCATATTCAGTCCTTGATTTAAACCTTGAGCTCCACAACCTACAATCACTATATTTTTATTTTTTAAAATATTATTTTTATTATTAAATTCTTGTTGATTCATAAAACGACATTGTTTTATTTGATTAATTTTTTGACTAAAATTTAATTTATTAAAATAATTCATTATTACAATTCCTATTGATCAAAGAATATATCTAAATATTAGATAACTTTTTGTAATCTCTTACAGCTCCTTTATCAGCACTAGTACAAAAAAAAGCATATGTTTTTAAAGCTGCAGATACGTATCTTTTCCGATTTTTTGGTTTATAAGCTAAACATCCGTGTAATTTTTCTTGGATCATACGATGAGATAATTCTTTTTTTGTCACATCTAAATGAATGGTTCTATTTAAAATATTAATATGAATTATATCGTTGTTTTTAACTAAAGCAATGACACCTTGATTTGCTGCTTCAGGTGAAATATGACCTATAGATAATCCCGATGTACCTCCTGAGAATCGACCATCAGTAATTAATGCGCATTTTTTTTCTAATTTCATAGATTTTAAATATGTAGTTGGATATAACATTTCCTGCATTCCTGGACCTCCTTTAGGTCCTTCATAACGAATAACAATTACATCTCCAGGAATTATCTCATTATTTAAAATAGCATTGACAGCATCTTCTTGGCTTTCATAAACTTTAGCAGTTCCTGAAAAAATATAATTACTTTTGTTTATTCCAGCTGTTTTGATAATACAACCATTTTTAGCTAAATTTCCATATAAAATTGCTAATCCTCCATCTTGACTATAAGCATAGTTACAAGATCGAATACAACCATTTTTACGATCATAATCTAAATTATCCCATCTAAAATCTTGAGAATATGGTTTAATTGTACGTACACCTCCTGGTCCAGCTTTAAACATATTAATTATATCAGAATTGTTTGTTGAAAAAATATCATATTGATTTAATATATCTTCTAAATTTAATTGTAAAATATGTTTTGTATTTTTATTTAATAAATTGGCATTATTTAATTCCTTTAAAATTGCCATTACTCCTCCTGCACGATGAACATCTTCAACATGATATTTCGTAGTACTTGGAGATACTTTACAAATATGAGGAATTTTTTTAGAGAGAACGTCAATATCTGACATTTTAAAATTTATTTTTGCTTCTTGAGCTGCCGCTAATAGATGCAAAATAGTATTCGTTGATCCTCCCATTGCAATATCTAACATCATTGCATTCTGAAAAGATGCTAGATTAGCAATATTTCTAGGTAAAACATTATCATTATCATTTTTATAATATTCTTCAGTGATTTTCACGATAATTTTTGCAGATTGAATAAATAAATTTTTACGATCAATATGAGTCGCTAATAGGGTTCCATTTCCTGGCAAAGACAAACCTAGCGCTTCCGTTAAACAATTCATAGAATTTGCTGTAAACATACCTGAACAAGAGCCACATGTAGGACAAGCAGACATTTCAATATTTTTAATTATATTACTTGATTCATATTTATTTCCTCCATGTATGATAGCATCAACTAAATCTACTTTGATTATTTGATCATTTTTTTTAATTTTCCCTGCTTCCATGGGTCCACCTGATACAAAAATTGATGGTATATTTAGTCTTAATGATGCCATAAGCATTCCTGGAGTTATTTTGTCACAATTGGAGATGCAAATCATTGCATCAGCACAATGAGCGTTAATAACATATTCTATTGAATCTGCAATCAATTCACGTGATGGCAAAGAATATAACATGCCTGAATGTCCCATAGCTATTCCATCATCGATTGCAATCGTATTAAATTCTTTTGCGACACCTCCACATTTTTGAATTTCATTAGAAATTAATTTTCCTACTTCTTGTAAATGAATATGGCCTGGAACAAATTGAGAAAATGAATTTACTATTGCAATAATTGGTTTTTTAAAATCTTCATCAGTCATGCCTGTTGCTCTCCATAATGATCTTGCTCCAGACATGTTTCTACCATGAGTAGTTTTAAAAGAACGGTATTGAATCATTTTAGAAGAACTCCAAAAAACAAGATAATCTTAAAAAAATATTTTATTTCAATTTATTATAATTATTTTTAAATTATAATCTTTTGAAAATTAATTAATTCGATATTATTGTTTTTAAATGAAAATAAAAAGAGGAATTATATTTTTGATATAATGAAAAATGTGATGTTAATATTTTTTAAATACATTTAATTCGTTTAAAAAAATTAAAATGATTATTAAAAATTTTTAATACGTGAGATTATTTCAGGGGCGGAAGGATTTGAACCTACAACTTTCGGTTTTGGAGACCGATGCTCTACCAATTGAACTACGCCCCTAATAATTTTAAAATTATTTAAAAATATTATATTCTGAATGTTAATAAAAGTCTAGTATCTTATTAAAGATATTTAAAAATAACAGATTTAAAGTAATTTTTAAATCTAATATTTTTATAAAATGATAGAATATAAATTTTAAATTTTATTAAAGGCAGATATTTTATATGAAACTTCCAGTATATTTAGATTATGCTGCAACTACTCCGGTAGAGTATCAAGTTGCAAAAAAAATGATGAATTACTTAACAATAGATGGAACATTTGGAAATGCTGCATCACGTTCTCATAAATTTGGTTGGCATGCTGAAGAAGCAGTAGATATTGCTCGTAATCAAATAGCAGAATTAATTTCAGCAGATGCTCGTGAAATTATTTTTACCTCTGGAGCTACAGAATCAAATAATTTAGCAATAAAAGGTATAGCTTTTTTTCATAAAAAAAAAGGTCAGCATATAATTACAAGTAAAACAGAGCACAAATCAGTTTTAGATTCTTGTAGATATCTTGAAAGTAAAGGATTCAATGTTACTTATTTAACACCAAAAAACAATGGTATTATTGATTTAAATGATTTAAAAAATAGTATTCAAAAAGATACTATACTTGTTTCTATAATGCATGTAAATAATGAAATTGGTATTATACAAGATATTAATAGCATCTCAAAAATTTGTAAAAATTACAATATTTTTTTTCATGTAGATGCAACTCAGAGTATAGGAAAAATTCCTATTAATTTAAATAAAATTAATATAGATTTAATGTCTTTTTCTGCTCATAAAGTTTATGGACCAAAAGGAATTGGAGGTTTGTATGTACGTCGTAAACCTCGTGTTCGATTATTACCTTTAATACATGGAGGAGGTCATGAGAGAGGTATGCGTTCAGGTACGCTTGCAGTACATCAAATTGTAGGGATGGGTGAAGCATTTATGCTAGCAAAGCAGAAAATACATGATGATTTTGTTTATACAATAAAATTAAGAAATTTACTTTGGAATGGTATTAAAAACATTGAAGAAGTATATTTAAATAGTGATTTACAGCAAGGAGTGCCACATATATTAAATGTAAGTTTTAATTATGTTGAAGGTGAATCATTAATTATGGCCCTTAAAGATTTAGCTATTTCTTCAGGATCAGCTTGCACATCTGCCAGTTTAGAACCTTCTTATGTATTAAAATCTTTAGGAATCAAAGATGAATTAGCTCATAGTTCTATTCGATTTTCAATAGGTCGATTTACAACACAAGAAGATATAATACATACAATTAAATTAGTACATAATTCTATTTATAAATTACGGGAACTTTCTCCTTTGTGGGAAATGTTTAAGTCAGGAGTTGATTTAAATAGTATAGAATGGGATCATAGTTAAATTTTATTAATATAAAGGTAAAATTATATGGCTTATAGTAAAAAAGTAATGGATCATTATGAAAATCCAAGAAATGTCGGTTCTTTTTCTAGTTCTGACGCTAATGTCGGTAGTGGTTTAGTTGGCGCTCCTGCTTGTGGTGATGTGATGAAATTGCAAATTAAAGTAAACAAAAAAGGTATTATAGAAGATGCGTGCTTTAAAACATATGGTTGTGGATCTGCTATAGCATCAAGCTCATTAGTTACAGAATGGGTAAAAGGTAAATCTATTATTGAAGCTGAATCAATTCGAAATACAACTATAGTAGAAGAATTAGAATTGCCACCAGTAAAAATTCATTGTTCTATTTTAGCCGAAGATGCAATTAAAGCTGCTATTGCTGATTACAAAAGTAAAAAATCTTTAAAATGATTATATTTAATTACATGTTGAAAGAATATTTTCTTTCAACATATGATTATTATAATAATATATTTTAATATAGGTGAAATATGGATTATTTTACATTATTTAATTTACCAAAAAAATTTGAAATTAATCAGAAATTATTATTTGACAATTTTTATGCATTACAATCAAAATTTCATCCTGATTTATTTATTAATTATACATCTTTAAAAAAAGAAATAATTTTAAAAAAATCAATAGAACTTAATTTAGGTTATAAAACATTAAAAGATTTTTTAAGTAGAGCAATGTATTTGCTTTCTTTATATGGATATAAAATAAATACAGAAAGCGTTTTATTAAATCAAAATCGTTTTTTAGTAAAATATTTTGCTTTATATGAAGAAATTGATAATTTAAAAAAAAATAGTTTTAATATAAAAAACTGGAATTGTGTTTTAGATAAAGTAGATAAAAAAATTATGTTTTGTAAAAAAAATATTGAACTGGAATTTAAAGAAGAGAATTATGAAAAAATTGTTATTATAATAGAAAAATTACTATTTTTAAAAAAAATAAAATTAAGTTTAAAAAAAGAACGTAATTTATTTTTAAGACAAAAATAATTAAGGTATGTGTATATGGTTTGTTTGAAAAAAAAACATGAAAAAAAATTATTATTAGGTATTGATCTTGGAACTACTTATTCATTAGTAGCTACAGTAATCAATAATAATGCAACGTTATTACTAGACGATAAAAAACGCTATTTATTACCATCTATTGTAAATTATAAAAAAAATTCCATTACAGTAGGTTGGGATGCGATAAAAGATACTGTTCAAGATCCTACTAATACTATCAGCTCTGTCAAGCGTTTACTTGGTCGTTCTTTAAGTTTTATTAAAAATAATTTTCCTATTTTACCATATTTAATTGAAGAAAATGAAAAAAAAGGTATTTTTTTTCGTACTGATTCAGGTTGTATTACTCCTGTTGATGTTTCTAGTGAGATATTAAAAAGTTTAAAAGAAAGAGCTATTTTTTTATTTAATCAAGAAATACATGCAAGTGTTATTACAGTTCCAGCGTATTTTAATGATATTCAAAAAAAAGAAACCCAAAGAGCAGCTATTTTAGCAAAAATAAATTTAATAAAATTATTAAATGAACCGACAGCGGCAGCGTTTGCATATAATTTACAGATACAGAAAAAAGAAATTATTTTTGTTTATGATTTAGGTGGTGGTACTTTTGATATTTCTATATTAAAGTTACATAAAGGAATGTTTGAAGTATTAGCATCTAGTGGTGATACTCATTTAGGTGGTGATGACTTTGATTATGTATTAGCAAATTATATTTATAAAAAGTCAAATTTATTAAATAAATACAATATTATTTTGCAATCTAAATTATTAAAAATTGCTAAATTAACAAAAATTAAATTAACAGAATACAAAAAAGTTAAAGTAAATTTTTTAAATTGGGAAGGATATATTACACGAGATGAATTTAATTCAATTATTTTATCTTTTGTACAAAAAACATTATTCATTTGTTCTGATCTTTTAGAAGAAATTAATTTATCTATTGAAAAAATAGCAGAAGTAATAATGGTAGGAGGATCAACTCGTGTTCCATTGGTACATGATCAAGTTGCTCATTTTTTTAAAAAAAAATTATTAAACGATATTAATCCAGATCAAGTTGTAGCAATTGGTGCAGCATTACATGCTAATATGTTGATTAATAATAATATTAAAAATAAAATAATTTTATTAGATGTTATACCTCTTTCATTAGGTATTGAAGTAATGGGAGGTTTTGTTGAAAAGATCATATTACGCAATACTACTCTTCCTGTTATAAAAACAAAAGAATTTACAACATATAAAGATAATCAAACATCTATTTTGATACACGTGGTTCAAGGTGAAAGAGAATTAGTAAAAGATTGTATTTCATTATCTCGTTTTGTTTTAAAAAATATCATACCTCAAAAAGCTGGTTTAGTTCGTATTTCTGTGACATTTCAAGTTAATACAGATGGATTAATTAATATTTCTGTTTTAGATAAAAATAGTAATCAAGAAAAAAAAGTACAAATTAATAATACTGTATTAACAAAAATTGATACTACCAAAATAATAAAAAATTCTTTAAAACATTTGAAAGATGATTATTACTTAAGAGTAAAAGAAGAAAAAAAAATGGAATCTTTACGTGTGTTAAATATTGTCAATAACGCTTTAATAAAGTATCAACATTCAATACCTTTTGAAGAATTGAAAAAAATAAAATTTTTTCAAGAAAAATTAAAAGAATCTATTGAAAAAGATGATTTTTTTGCTATTAAAGAAAATTTAAAAAAATTAGATGCAGCTAGTATAAATTTTTTTTCATTGCAATTAAAAAATACTATTCGTTGTTCATCTATCAAAAATATTTTAAAAGAGGATGTATAAATGCCTATTGTTTTATTTTTACCGCATAAAATTATTTTACCAACAGGTGCTAAATTGCAAGCAAATAAGGGAGAAACAATATTAAATGTTGCTTTAAGAAATAATATTAAATTAGAGCATGCATGTGAACAATCATGCGCATGCAGCACTTGTCATTGTATTATCAGAAAAGGGTTTGCATCTGTATTAGGTTGGTCTGAAAAAGAAGAAGATATTTTAGATAAAGCTTGGGGCCTCGAATCTGAAAGTCGTTTAAGCTGCCAAGCTATTATTGGAGATGTAGATATTGAAGTAGAAATTCCTTTATATAATTTAAATTATACTACAGAGAAATATTAGTTAGTATTTTTTTTTATATAAGGATTTACATTTTCTTTAAATTGTATTTGAATGGGAGCGCCTTTTATTCTTAAAATATTATAAAATAAATTCATTAAATATTTTTTATATGATGAAGATAAATATTTTACTCGATTACCATGTATAATAATTGTTAGTGGATTAGAACTTCCTAAATGGGCATATTTTAATTTTATTTGTTGTCCTTTTATCATTGGTGGTTGGTGTTTTTTAGTTGCCATATGCATAATTTTTGTTAATTTAGATGTACTAATTTTTATTTGAGATGCTTGGTATGATTCATAGATAGAATTAAATATTTCAAAAATTCCTTGATTATTTAAAGCAGATATAAAATGTATTCTTAAAAAATGAAAAAATTTAATTTGTTGCTCAATAATTTTGTGTATTTTTTTTTTCTCTATTGCATTTAATAAATCACATTTATTGATAATAATTATAATACCTTTTCCAGTATTAATAATAAAATTAGCTAATGATAAATCGCGATGACATATTTTAACATTTGCATCTATTATTAATAATACGACATTTGATTGTTCAATCGTTTGAAACGTCTTAATAATTGAAAATTTTTCAATAATATTAGTTCGACGTTTGTTTTTAGATACTCCTGCTGTATCAATTAAAAGATAATTTTTATTATTATACTTTATTTCTGTAGATATGCTGTCTCTTGTTGTGCCTGCTATATAAGACGTAATCATTCTTTTTTTATTTAAAATCTTATTAATTAGAGTAGATTTCCCTACATTTGGTTTACCAATAAAAGCTATTTTTATTGGTAATTTTTTTATTATTTCATTATTAAATTGTTGTTTTTGAAATGTTTTTTCTATCCATGGAATTAAATATTTATTCTTTAAAGTATCTATTCCTCGATTATGAATAGCAGAAATTTGCTGAATATTTTTAAATCCTAACATATAGAATTCATTTATATGCGGAATACTATTTGCTCCATCAATTTTATTAATAACTAAAATAGTTTTTTTATGATATTTTCTTATTTTTTTTGCAATATCATTTTCTTGAGGCATTAATCCAGCATGAGCGTCTACAATAAATAAAATTAAATTTGATTCTTGTATTGCTTTTAATGTTTGTTTGTATGCTTCTATTTCTATTTCATTTGATTGTATGTCAAATCCTGCTGTGTCAATCAAGATTGCTTTAGTATTGTATTTTAATACAATAGAACCATATTGCCTATCTCTGGTAATTCCTTGATGGTTAGATACTAATGCGTTTTTTGTTTTTGTTAATATGTTAAATATAGTAGATTTTCCAACATTCGTACGACCAATTAGTACAATCATAGGTATCATTTTAATTATATACTCTTGTTTAAAAATTATTTTTAAAAATATGATATTTTTGCATTTATTAATCTTCATCTTTTATATTATGTATTTTCATATTAATAATTTCTTTAGATGCATTAGAATTCTCTATTAATAACGCTTTTTCCCAAGATTTAATTGCGGCTTGTTTATTATTGATATTCATAAATGCATCACCTTTCATATTTTCAATAATATTATCCCAATTATGATTTTGAATTTCTTGAAGTATTTTAATTGCTTGTTGATTTTCATTTTGTTCTATTTTTATTTTTGCTGTATTTAACTTTAAAATAATGTTTAGATTTTCTTCTTGAGTATATTTGAGACTATTATTTAATACAATCAATGCTTCGTTTAATTTATTATACAAAATATATTGTTTTGACAAAAACAAAGCAGTTAAAGTTCCATAAATATTATGGTTTTCTATAATAAAATTTTCTGCTTTATTTAAACTTTGAATATTTTTTATATTGATATTTTTTATAATTTTTTCATATTTTATAGCAATAGGGTATTCTTTTTGATCGAGTTTTTTATTAGAAATAAATATTTTCCAACAAAATATTATTAGACCAATAATAAAAATAAAAGCAATAACTGAGGTAACATTTTTTTTTGATATATTCAACATTTTTCTCTCGATTAATTTTGATTTTTGTAATTTTATACAATAAATGCAAGTACGGTGTTTTATAAAAGAAATATTATATCTAATTTTGTACAAAATATTAACATATAAAAAAGTTATACACATGAAAAACACAAATTATACACAATTAATTCACATGATAACTTCTTTTATAATCAATGATAAAGAGCAC